>WGMV01000007.1 GCA_016124905.1 bacterium | reverse complement strand
CTTGCGAAGCGGGTGCGAGGGTGGCACGTCGTCGTGTCGCTGACGGCGCTGGTGGCGAGCATCAACGGCCCGCTGGAGCAGGTGGCGACCACGCTCGGCTGTGAGGAAGATGACGTGGAGGAAGTGCTGGAAGCGCTTCAGGAGCTGGACCCGGCGGGCGTTTGCGCGCGTAACCTGGCGGAGTGTCTGGCGCTGCAGTTGAAGGATAAGGGCGAGTTCACCCCGGCCTTCGGCGTGATGCTGGAAAAGCTGGAGCTGATTGCGCGCGGTGAGATTGAGCAGGTGGCGAAGGCCTGCGGCGTCAGCAAGGAAAAGCTCGGCGAGATGCTGAAGACCATCCGCACGCTCGACCCCAAGCCGGGGTTGCAGTATGGCGATTCGCAGACCTCCATCCTGCCGCCGGATGTGATCATCCGCGCAAATAAATCCGGCGGGTGGGACGTGACGCTGAACCATGATACGCTGCCGAAGGTGCTCATCAACCAGCGCTATGTTTCGCGCATTGAGGGGTCCGCGCGGGCGGCGGAGGCCAAGAAATTCCTGAACGAAAAACTGAACCATGCCAACTGGCTTATCAAGGCCATCGACAGCCGGGCCAACACATTGCTTGCGGTGGCGACCGAGATTGTTTCCAAGCAGAGCATGTTCTTCAAATACGGCGTGCGGCACCTCAAGCCGCTGACGCTGCGGCAGGTGGCGGAAGTGACCGGCGTGCATGAAAGCACAGTGAGCCGCGTGACGACGGGCAAGACCCTCTCCTCCCCCCGTGGGACGTATGACCTGAAGTATTTCTTCACCTCGCACGTGGAGCAGGACGGCGATGCGCTGAGTTCCGAAGCGGTGAAGGCGCATATCCAAAAGCTGATTGCCAATGAGCCGGCCGACAAGCCACTTTCCGACGACAGCATCACCGAAGCGTTAGAAGCCATGGGCATCGACATCGCCCGCCGCACGGTGATGAAATACCGTGAGGCGATGGGCATCGGTTCCTCGGTTGAACGGCGGCGTCAGCGTAAGATTACGGCCGGGTTGGGTTGACGCGGGACGCTGTCCCGCACCCTGCCAGGGGACTAGTCCCCTGTACCCCATTTTCTTTAAGGATACCCCCCTTTGCGGGGTATCCTTAAAGAAATATATGGATCCAAGGGTCTGGACCCTTGGTGGGGGTGTGGGGGCAACGCCCCCGCGTCACCAACCGGGAGATAGTCATGCAGCGGATGATCTACGACGAGCGGGCGTTTCTGGGTGTTAGCCGGTCATTGTACGGGCGGCAGTGGATGTTGCGCGGGGTGGATGAACGGCTGGCGCTGGCGATGTCGCAGCGGCTGGGCGTGCCGGAGATGGTGGGGCGGATTTTATCCGCGCGCGGGGTTGGGCTGGAGCAGGCGGAAGGGTTTTTGTCGCCGCGCCTGAAGGAGCAGATGCCGGACCCGTTTGTGCTGGCGGATATGGAAAAAGCAGCGAAGCGCGTGGCGGATGCGGTGCAGGCGGGCGAGAAGGTTGCGATTTTCGGGGATTATGATGTGGACGGGGCGACGTCGTCGGCATTGCTGCGGCGATTGCTGCGCGGGGTGGGTGTGGAACCCATTGTGTATATCCCCGACAGGATTGCGGAAGGCTATGGGCCGACGATCGGGGCGATGGATAAGCTCGCCGCGCAGGGCGTGAAGCTGGTGATCACCGTGGATTGCGGGGCGGTGAGTTTTGAGCCGCTGGCCCATGCGAAGCAGTTGGGCATGGATGTGGTGGTGGTGGATCACCATATGGGTGAGCCGCGTCTGCCGGAGGCGGTGGCGGTGGTGAACCCCAACCGCGCGGATGCATTGATGGAAGATGGCGCACCGGTGCTGGGGTATCTGGCGGCGGTGGGCGTGAGTTTCATGCTCGCCGTGGCGGTGGTGCGGGAACTCCGTGCGCGCGGGTTTTTTGCAGACAGGCATGTGCCGGACTTGATGCAGCTGCTGGACCTGGTGGCGCTCGGCACGGTGTGCGACGTGGTGCCGCTGAAGGGCCTGAACCGCGCATTGGTATCACAAGGGTTGAAGGTGCTGGCGCAGCGGCAGAATATCGGGCTGCGGGCGCTGGGCGATGTGGGGCGCGTGCAGGAGGTGATGACGGCTTATCACTTGGGTTTTGTGCTGGGGCCGCGCATCAATGCGGGCGGGCGCGTGGGGAAAAGCAGCCTCGGCGCGGATATCCTTTGCTGCGAGGATGTGGGCGAAGCGATGGTGCTGGCCGCGGAGCTGGACGGCTATAACCGCGAGCGCATGGCCATTGAGGCGATGGTGCTGGAACAGGCGCTTGATCAGGTGGCGAAACGACAAAGCCAGATGCCGGTGATTTTCGCGCATGCCGAGGGCTGGCACCCGGGGGTAATCGGCATTGTCGCGGGGCGCATCAAGGAGCGGTATTACCGGCCTACCGCCGTCATCGCATTTGAGAACGGCATCGGCAAGGCATCGGCGCGGTCGGTGACGGGGGTGGATTTCGGCGCGGCGATTCATGCAGCGAAAGCGATGGGGCTGGTGGAAGCAGGCGGCGGGCATGCGATGGCGGGCGGCTTCACCGTGAAGGCGGAGAAGCTGGACGACCTGCATGCATTTTTGTGCGAGCGCATGGGCGCAGCGGTGGATGCGCTGGGCGATGTGCCGCCGCTTTATATCGATGCGGCAATCGCCGCCAACGGCATTCAGGAAAGCCTGGTACATACGCTTGCCAAGGCCGCGCCCTTCGGCACCAGCAACCCGGAACCGACCATCGTCATTCCGCATGCGCGTGTGCTGGTGGCAGACACGCTGAAAAACGGCGAGCATGCCCGCCTCATCGTCACCGACCACCAGACCAACCACAAAGCCCGCCTGAAGGCGATGGCCTTCCGCATCAAGGATACGGAGCTGGAGCGCATCCTCCCCACCCTGCCCGGCAAAACCGTGCACCTGGCCGGCAAGCTGCGGCTCAACCACTGGCAGGGCACCACCTCGGCCGAGATGCTGGTGGATGATATTGCGCTGGTTGGGTGATGGTATGCGGGACGCTGTCCCGCGCCCTGCCAGGGGCCCAGGCCCCTGTACCCCTTTTTCTTTAAGGATACCCCCCTTTGTGGGGTATCCTTAAAGAAATACGGATCCAAGGGTCTAGACCCTTGGTGGGGGTGTGGGGGCAACGCCCCCGCATAGGAGCAACCATGCAGCACAGTATCATCGGCAGCATCGAGGACGTGGAGGCAGAGCTGACGGCGGGGGCGCGGGAGGTGCGGACGGCGCCGGGGCTGTTGCGTGTGCTGGGGGCGATGTATGTGTGGGAGATGGTGCGGGCGGCGCGTGAGGCGGGCGTGAAGGTGGTGGTGGATGCGGGCGGCTATGCGGGTGATGCGATGGCGGCGCGGCGGGTGGGGTTTACGGAAATTATTTAGCAAACCCCTCTTCGCGGGTTCAACCCTTGATGGTATTTTCTGCTCATGCATCATCTAACAAAGGTTAGATGATGCATTTTTGGGCCTGCTCTTTGAGCAGGTTTACGCGCCAATTAGGCGCGGCGCTCAGTCGCGCTGCTTGCAGCCTGACTGGCGTCAAGCTGCAACAAAGGGGTGGAAAATGGAAACTCAAACGCCAAGTGGGGGGCATACGCCCGTATTTTTGAAAGCCGTGAAGCATTACGGCGAGCATGGGCGCAACAAAAAACTGCCGAAGGATGTGGAGGCCGCGCTGGAGGGCGACCACCCGACTACACATTACATCTGGCACACGGCAGGCGATACGCATGTGCGCCCGGAACATGCGGCCAATGACGGCAAGATTTTCGCCTGGAGCAAACCGCCGAAGACGGGGCACCCTGGAGAGGCCGCGGGGTGCAGGTGTTGGGCGGAGGATTATTATCGTAGTGTTAAGGATATAGATGACCCGCCAATTGAAGCTGTATATCCAGAATTAATTTTGGCTCCTATATTAAAAGTGGGATCACAAGCAATACGCTTAGCCATACAGTTAATTAAAGGCACCTCAAGGTCACCCGCCCCTTCACAACCTGGCTCTTTAACCAATCATGGTGTGATTCGGATTTCACAGCGAAATATATCTTCGCAAGAAATTGAAGATGCGATTAGATCTGCTAAAGAAACTGGAAATTTTCTTGCTAAAACAGGCAAATATGGAACTAAACAAATACATTACCGCGGACAAAACGGAGTAACCGTAATTATGGAAATGGAAGGAAGAAACGCAGGTAAAGTAATTACGCTCTGGCGCCACAAGCAATAAGGGAACTCTAAACATGAGCAATATATTATCGCATATTAACTCACTACTTATTGATGAGGACATTGAAGGCCTCATCGAAGCTGGTGCGCCCCTTGATGAATATGAGGATGAAGCCACAAGCATTGCTAACGCTGTAAGTCAGCTGTCTAAAGAGGAGATGAATATGGATTCAGTCCTTGCAGTTGTAACTATGGTGTGGATGCAAAGTTTTGATTTGTCGCAGCAAGGTGTGAGTCGTCGGGTAGATGCTTTACGGCGAATTGCTGAAGCCATTGTGAAAGGCTGAATGTTCACCGGCAATAGTAGCGTCAGTGGGTGTTCCAGATATATGCCAGCACGGTGATGGTGACGGCGAGAAACAGGGTGGCGTAGCAGGAAAATGTCACGATCAGGTTGCTGAACCAATCATCACCGATGCCTTTGCGGAGCGAGAGTATGGCGTCACGGTGGCGGTAGCGCCAGGCAAGCTCCCACCAGCCGATATACATGATGCTCCATAACCAGCCGCATGCCAGCCAGTGCCAGTAGATGCGCCAGGGTGTTGACGTTATCTGCATAGCCAGCAACGGCAGGCTGTAGGTTATCAGAAATGTGAAAAGCAGGCGGCAGTAAAAGCAAGTACAGGGAGTCGATCAGCAATGACCGCTATCCTGCTATACTTTGCCGTGCACTCTTTTTGAGCGCTTATCTGTAAGGCGGGTTCTGGAGATAATCAGTGGAACCGCAATCAGGATGATGAGTATGCCGATATGCATGTGCGCACTGAAAAGCATTGTGACGTATACCACCAGCGGCATAACTATCAGGAGCAGGATTGCTACAGCTATCATTACATTGCCTGTTTTCCTACCTTGTATAGCGATTTGCTGCTGTTTGATTTTTCTTCTGTGCCATATGCGCCATATCGCCTCCCACAGGCCGACATAGACGGCGGCGAATACCCAACCGAACAACGGATAGAAAATATAGTTACGTCCTCCGCCGACTGGCTTGGGGCATGTTATGTTTTCAGAGAATGGCTCCTGACATTCACGAAATTCGCGGTATGAATTTTGTACCCATGTGAAATTCATCAAGGTCAGAGATGGATAAGTTATCGCAACGGCAAGCAGAAGGCAGGTGATCCTGCGTTTGCCGGTTGCGCTGGGCGTTGTTGTGAAGGCCAGCAGCGGCGCTACGCCGTAAGCCAGATAGAACCAGATATTGAAGGGGATATTGATGGATGACCATTTGCTTATTCCCACCAGAAAACCGATGATGGAATCGAGCATTTACTTCCGCGGCCAGACGGCGTTGAGGCGGTGTTCGACTACGCGGGCGAGGAAGCGCCAGAGGGCGGTGCCGTGGAAGCCGGCGAGGTAGCTGGCGTCGCGGGCGCCTAAGCCCAGCATGGCGGGGCGGCCGATGGCGGGGACGTCGAGCTTCATGAGGACGAAGCCGTCCACTAATCCTGTGGCGGGGCCGAAAAGGGTGTTGTCGGGCGGGGGGAGCTGCTCGGCGCGGGCGAGGCCTTCGCCGAGCCAGCTGGCCACGGTGCCGGAGGGCACGGGCTTGATGGGGCTTTCGATGGCAGGGAGTTCCTTGGCGATGTCGGCTTCCACGGCCAGCACGACGGCATCGACGAGGGAGCTGGAGGGCATTTCGGAAAGGGCGTCGAGCATCTCTTCCAGCGTTTCGGCGATCATCAGTTGCACGGCGAGCTGGTGGACCTGCTCCAGCTGCGCAAGGTAGTCGCGGCTGAGGACGACGAGTTCGGCCAGGGCCTCGTGGCTTTCTTCCAGTTCATCGCGCAACCTTGTGAGCGCGAAGCGCTGCAGGTCGGCCACGTTGCCGTTCTGGGAGGTCATGCCTTCGAGCAATTGCGTCATCAGTTTGGGGCGGGCGGCGAGAAAGGTCGGGTTCGCCCGCAGGTAGGTTTCCACCGCTTCTTCGATTGGCTGATCTGACGATTGCTTTGGCACGGAACCTCTTAACTATAAAACTTTGATATTGGCGGCCTTGATGTCTTTGACGAAACCTTCCAGCCCCTTGTCGGTGAGCGGGTGGTTGAAAAGCTGGCGCAGCACGGATGGCGGCAGGGTGGCGACATGCGCGCCCATCTTGGCGGATTCCAGCACATGCACCGGGTTGCGGACGGAGGCGACGAGCACCTCGGTATCGAAATCGTAATTCTCGTAGATCTGGACGATGTCGGCGATGAGCTCCAGCCCGTCCTGGCCGATGTCATCCAGACGGCCGACGAAGGGGGAGATGAAGGTAGCGCCCGCTTTGGCGGCCAGCAACGCCTGCACGGCGGAGAAGCAAAGCGTGACGTTGATCATAATGCCTTCATCGGAAAGGGCTTTGCATGCCTTGAGGCCGTCCGGCGTGAGGGGGACTTTTACCGTGACGTTCTTGGCGATTTTGGCGAGGTGTTTACCTTCCTTGATCATGGTGTCGGCATCCAGCGCGATGACTTCGGCGCTGACGGGGCCGTCGACGATGGCGCAGATCTCGGCGATGACTTCCTTGAAATCGCGGCCGGACTTGGCGATGAGGGAGGGGTTGGTCGTGACGCCGTCGAGCAGGCCGCTGGCGGCCAGGTCTTTGATTTCCTTCACATCGGCGGTATCGACAAAGAATTTCATGCGTGTATTCCCAAAGCAGCTTATTAAATGATGCATCTATTCCTTAACGGTTCCCGAACCCTGTGACAACACCCGTAACCATGAGCGCTAAAATTGCCGTCGCGGGGCCAGCGGTGGATGGCGTGTTTGACTATAGTATTCCACCGGATACGGAGATTACCGAAGGCAGCGTGGCGCTGGTGCCATTCAGGCGGCAGAAGCTGGCGGGCATCGTAATGGGGTTTGGCGAGGCGGATATCGCACCAGAGAAGGTGAAGCCGCTGCTGGGGGTGTTCCCCTGCCCGCCGGTGAGTCTGGCGATGCGGCGATTCCTGGCGTTCATGGCGGCCTATACGATGCAGCCGCTGGGAAGCGTGGTGAAGCTGGCGCTGACACCGGGTGAGGCATTGGAACTGCCGAAGCGGGCGAGCAAGAATCTGTTACCTCAGCAACAGGGCGGGATGGTGGCGCGGCCGGAGCTTTCGGCGGATCAACGGGAAGCGGTTGGTGAATTGGAGAAGGCGGTGGCGACGGGGAAATTCGGCGTGCATCTGCTGGACGGGGTGACCGGATCGGGCAAGACGGAAGTGTATTTCCGCGCGATTGAGACGGCGATGGCGGCAGGGAAGCAGGTGCTGGTGCTGCTGCCGGAGATCGGGCTTTCCACGCAGTGGATGGCGCGGTGGGAAATGCGGTTTGGGTTTGCGCCGGTGGTGTGGCATTCCGACGTGGGCATGGCGGTGAAGAAGCAGGCATGGCGCGGCGTGGCCAGCGGCGAGGTGAAGCTGGTGGTTGGGGCGCGGTCGGCGATGTTTCTGCCATTCAAGCGGCTTGGGCTGGTGGTGGTGGATGAGGAGCATGACGGGAGCTTCAAGCAGGAAGAGGGTGTGATTTATCATGCGCGGGACATGGCGATTGCGCGGGCGAAAGAGGAAGGCTGCCCGATTGTGCTGGCGTCGGCCACGCCATCGCTGGAGACGTTGAGCCATGCGGAAAGCGGCAAGTATCAGCTGCTGCCCTTGCCGGAGCGGCATGGCGGGGCGACGTTGCCGGATGTGATGCTGATCGATAACCGCAAGACGCCTGCGCCGAGGGGGGATTGGCTGTCGCCGCCTTTACGGGAAGCGATTACGCAGCGGCTGGCAAAGGGCGAGCAGAGCCTGTTGTTTTTGAACCGGCGGGGTTACGCGCCGCTGGTGCTGTGCCGGGGCTGCGGGCACCGGCTGGAATGCCCGCATTGCAGCGCGTGGCTGGTGATGCATGCGGGGAAATACCCGCATATCCAGTGCCACCATTGCGGGCACAAGGCACCGGTGCCAAAGACGTGCCCGGAGTGCCAGGCGGAGGATAAGTTCGCCGCCTGCGGACCGGGGGTGGAGCGGCTGGAGGAGGAAGTGGCGCGACTGTGGCCGATGGCACGCATGGCGGCGATGACGAGCGACCATATCGAGCATCCGGAACAGGCGGCGAAGCTGATTGGTGAGCTGGAGGAAGGCAAGGTGGATATCCTCATCGGCACGCAGATGGCGGCGAAGGGTTTTCACTTCCCCAACCTCACGCTGGTGGGCGTGGTGGATGGCGACATGAGCCTGAGCGGGGCGGACCCACGGGCGGCGGAGCGGTCGTTCCAGCTGATGCATCAGGTGGGCGGGCGTGCGGGGCGAGAGGCGAAGAAGGGGCTGGTGATGATTCAGACGCATCAGCCGGAGCATCCGCTGTTTCAGGCGTTGAAGGCGCATGACCGGGATGGGTTTTATCAACAGGAAGCGGCGATGCGGAAGGACGCGGGCATTCCGCCTTATGGGAGGCTGGCGGCGGTGATCATTGCCGGGCCGGATGAGGCGAAGCTGGTGAAGCTGACGCGGGAGATGGCGGCGAAGGCGCGGTTTGCGGCCCCGGTGCGGCTGCTTGGGCCCGCCCCTGCTCCCATTTACCGGCTGCGGGGGCAATATAGGATGCGGTTTCTGCTTCAGGGACCGGCGAATGCGAAATTGCAGCCGGCGCTGGCGCAGTGGCTGCACGGGTGCGCGGTGCCTTCCAGTGTGCAGGTGAAGGTGGATATCGACCCCATCGCCTTCATGTAAGCGTTTATGTGAGCCTTTTTATGATTTTTGGTTTATGCTGCGCTTCCAGATGGTTGGAGCGGCCTTATGCGTGTGCGTCTCATCTATCTTCTGCCGGCGTTGGTACTGGCTGCGTGCAGCAGGCCGCCGGGGCATTATACCTATCATCCCGACCAGGCCGTTCCGGCGGATGTAAAGCATGTGACGCCGTATGATTATCAAAACCCGGATGAGGCGACGCATAACCGGCTGGCGGGGTGTGCGTTCCCTACCTTTATGCCGCCGACTTATGTGTGGTGTAAGAGTGGGACATGATGGCGTAGCGGCGCGATGTTTATTCAAGAGACCCCCTCACCCCACCCCTCTCCCGCAAGGGGAGAGGGAGTTCAGTAGATGCTTGTGTGAGTTTAGAGAGAAAACGGCTGATTAAGCCCCCTCTCCCCTTGCGGGAGAGGGGTGGGGTGAGGGGGTCTCTTACTAATTACTCGTAGGTCGCACCCGGAGTGAGCTCATCGGTATTCATGATGTGCAGGCGGTCTTTCAGGAAATAGCGCATGTAGTTCCACTCGCCGGGGCTCATTTTGTCTTTTTCGGCGAGGAATTTCTGCATGAACTCGTAGGCGGCTTCGCGCTTGCCCTGTTTCTCTAAAATGAAAGCGGGGAGCTGGCGGGCCCAGAGGGGCATGTTGGGCGCGCCGGAATTGGCGACCTCGTAGCTGATTTTCAGGGCGAGGTCGTCGTCCTTCAGTTTTTCCTTGGCCATGTAGGCGGCCTGGGAGAGCCACCACCATTTAGTTTTCGGGTCTCTGCGGCCTTGTTCCAGCAGGTAGTCCATCATGTAGCGCACTTTCTCCGGATCGTTCAAAAAGCCATAGAGATAGGCGGCGAGCGACGGCGCGACGTTGGAGCGCATGTCGAACTTATCCAGCAGGTGCAGCCAGGCATAGACATTGGCGTAATTATAACGGTTCAGCGCGGTGGCGCGGCCGAAGGTGTCGCCGCTATTTTCCAGCGTGAGCGCAAGCGAGCGGAAATGAAACTGGCTGTCGCCGAGCGATTCGATTTGCGCGGTGCGTTCGCTGGGCGGCGGCTCCACGATGGTGAGGCGGGGCTTGTAGGGCTCCAGCATGTTGTGGAGGCTGAACTGGATGGCCAGCAGCGCAAATGCGAGCGCCACGATCCAGCGCCTTGTGTGAAACCCACTCTCCCCGCAGCAGCTTTTCATCCCTTGCTCCCTTTTTTGCGTTTGCGCTTCTTTTCACTGCCGTCAGACTCGCCCCGGGGATCCATTTCAAATGCCAGCATGCCGGTGGGGACGGCTGGCATGAAAGGATCGCTGGTGGCGATGGGCACCGGCCTGCTGATGATGATGCGCCACAGGCAGAGCAACATCAAAGCCGCCATGGCCAGACCACTGAGCAGAAAAAGCATCTGCGGGCCCCACCATTGCATCATCTGCCCGGCTACCAATGGACCGGCAATGGCGCCGAAGCCGTAAAGCGCCAGCAGCCCAGCGGCGGCCTTGACGAAATGCTGCGGTGGAAGAAAATCATTCACATGCGCTACCAGTAGCGAATAGAGCGGATGGAAGCCCATGCCGAATACCACGCCGAGCAGCAGCAGCAGACCGTGCCAGCTTAAAGGCTCCGACACCAGGGCCAACAGAAATAACCCGGTTGAGCCCAGACACACGAGGCCCGCCGCAAGGGCGATGACGTAACGGCGGCTGATGCGATCCGACAGCCATCCAAGCGGCATTTGCATGGCCAGGCCGCCCATGTAACTGAAGCTGACGAACAGGGAGGATTGCTCCGCCGTGAAGCCCAGCTTCATGGCATAGACCACGGCCATGCCCCAGAAAGCACCGCTCATGGCGCCGGTGAGAATCATGCCCACGGTGCCGAGCGGGGATGCGGCGTACATATCCTGAATGCCGAAGCGCTCCAGCGGCCCCTGATGGCTCGGGGCGGAGGCCACACTGAGCAGCAAGGGAGGAAGCGACAGGCACATGAAAATGGCGGCAGCGGCGAAGAGCGCGAAACCCGAGGGCTCGGACAGGCCTATCATCCATTGCCCACCGATGACGCCTGCGTAATTCACCATCATGTAAACGGAGAGGATGCGCCCGCGGCTCTGTTTGTCCGACATGGCATTGAGCCAGCTTTCAATCACCATGAAGACATGCGCCATGCAAAGGCCGTAAGCAAAACGAAGCAGCATCCACAGGAGCGGCTGCGACGACAGCGACAGACCCAGCATGGTGACGGCGGCCACCGACGCCACGGAGGCGAAGACCCGCGTATGCCCTACCCTGCCGATGAGCGCCGCGCCGACGGTGGTGCCGGTCATGAAACCAACGAAATAGGCCGACATCATGATGCCGATGGTGCCGGTGCCGTAGGCCTCCAGCGTGGCGCGCGCGGGCACGAGGACGCTTTGCAGCCCGTGCCCAAGGCACAGGACAAAGAAGGCGCCCAGCAGCGCGGAAATCGGCACGAGTTTTTTCATGGGGGGGATTATAGAGGATTGCCACGGTCGTGCCATGGCATCGTGAAGGGGGTGGCTGGATTGCCACGCCACGCCTGCGGCGCGGCTCGCAATGACGGAGCGGCGCTTATTTGCCGACCCCGCCCCAGCTGTGCATGAGCATGATGATAGCCGGGCCCATCAGCACCATCACCAGCGCGGGCATCATGAACACCATGAGCGGAATGGTCATGAGCGCGGGCAGACGGTTGGCCTTGTTCTCCGCCACCAGCATGCGGGTGTTGCGGAAATCCTCCGACAATACGCGGAGCGTGTCGGTGAGGCTGGTGCCGAATTTCTCGGATTGCAGAAGCGCGCTGACGAGGGCGCGGAAAGCGACCATGTCGGTGCGTTCGGCGAGGTTGTGCAGCGCCTTGGGGCGGTCGTTCAGCAGGGTGAGCTCGATGCGCGTTTTGTTAAGCTCTTTGGTGATTTCGGGGTGGGCGCTGTCGAGCTCCTTGGTCACGCGTGAGAGGGCGGCATCGAGCGCGAGGCCGGCTTCCACGCAGACCAGGATCAGATCCAGCGCATCAGGGAAGGAGCGTTGGAGGATGTACTGGCGCTTCTCCTTGCGGTTTTTCAGGTAGCCGTCGGCACCCTTCCAGCCGATGAGCACGATGATGCCCGCAATCAGGAAGGTGATCATTCTCATGGCACCCGCCTTGGGGCCGCTGGAAAGCAACAGCAGCGCCACCAGCACGCCGATGGCGAGGCCGAATTTCTTGAAAAAGACATAATTGATGAGGCCGCCGATGGTCATGCTCAGGCCGGCCTGGTCGAACTTGGTGCGAATCTCTTTCTCAAAATTTTTGTAATCCACCCCAACAAGGCCGAGAAATTTCTCGAGTGTGTAGGAAAGATTGCTGCGGCTTTCAAACTGGTCGTATTCTTCGTAGCCGCTTTCCTCCTGCATGTATTCGCCCTCACCGCCCGTGCGGGCTTTGGCGGGCTGACCGGCGATGCGGCTCATGCGGACTTTCTTGGTCTGCTCGTTTTTGCGGCCAAAGATGGACACCAGGATCAACACCACCCCTAATGTCAAAAGCGCCGGTAATAAAATGCTGCTGAACATGGTGGTTCCCTAAATGTCGATTTTGGCCATTTTCTTCACCACGGCAAAGGCGCTGCCGATCATGATCAGCGCCAGGCCGAGGATGAATTTGCCGACCTGATTCTCAAACAGCGGCTTGAGGTAATTGGGGCTGACAAGGTGCAGCACGCCGATGACGCAAAGCGGCAAAGCGCCGAGAATATAGGCGGTCATACGGGCTTCCGACGTCAGCGCTTTAATTTTAAGGCGCATCTGTTTGCGTTTGCGGAGAATATTGGAAAGGTTCGAGAGCACCTCGCCCAGGTTACCGCCGGTTTCCTGCTGCACGTTGATGACCACGACGAAAAAGCGCACGTCGGGCACGTTCACACGCTCGGCCATGCGGTTGAGGGCGTCGGAGACGGTGCGGCCGTAGGCGACTTCGTCCAGCACCTGTTTGAACTCGGTGGAGACAGGCGGCTCCATGTTTTCGGCAATCATGTGCATGGCCGCGCTGAAGGGGTGACCGGCGCGGACGCTGCGCACCACCATGTCCACGGCATCGGGGAACTGGTTGAGGAAGGTCTCTTCTCGCTTTTCGATGCGGTTGCGGAGGAAGGCCTTGCCCGCCATCCAGGCGCCGACGGCGGAAAGAATGACACCGATGATGCCCAGCCCCATGAAGCCGGTGAAAGCCTTGATGAGCAGGAACATGATGACCACGCCGATGAGATACATCAGCGGGTTGATGTTCATGCCCGTTTTGCGCAGCATCTGCACAATCTCGCCCATACCGGGGATTTTGTGCATGATGGCGTCGAGCCGTTCGTTGTCGGAGAAGTTATCGCTGCGAAGCGCGGCGGAGGTATCAATTCCGGCAAGGCCGACATTCTCCTCGCTAATTTTTGCGAGCGCGGCCTTGGTGCGCTCGCGCTTGCTGCCGCCGAATACCTGAGGAAACAGCGCCATCGCGGCCAGCACAATGCCGAGCGTACAGGCCAATGCCAACAGGGTCGCGGTCATGCTTGGATTTCCTTAGTACGCACGTTCATATGCCTTCGCCGCCCTGAGGCATTCATCCAGGTCGCGCGCGCGGTTGAAATAGGCCGCCTGCTCGTAAAACCTTGGCTTGATGCCGGTGTAGAAAAACTCGCCCTGCAGCACGCCGTCGGGGCCCATCGGGCCGGGCTTGTAGCCGAACAGCAGCTGCGTGGTGATGGTGGTGCCTTCCATGCCGACCACTTCCTCAATATGGGTGATGCGGCGGCGGCCGTCGCGCATGCGCGAGAGCTGGCAGATGACGTGAATGGCGCTGGAGATCTGCGCACGCATGGCGTTGAGCGGAAGCTGAATACCGGAAAGCGCAATCAGGTTTTCCAGACGCGAAAGGCAATCGCGCGGGTTGTTGGCGTGGATGGTGGCCATGGAACCTTCGTGGCCCGTGTTCATGGCGGCGAGCACATCGATCACCTCGTCGCCGCGAATCTCCCCGAGGATGATGCGGTCGGGGCGCATGCGCAGCGCGTTTTTCACCAGCAGGCGCTGGGTGACCTCACCTACCCCTTCGGAGTTGGGCGGGCGGGTTTCCAGACGCAGCACGTGAGGCTGGTGCAGTTGCAATTCGGCGGCATCTTCAATGGTGATGACGCGCTCGGTGACATCGATATTGCCGGAAAGGGCGTTGAGCAGCGTGGTTTTACCCGAACCCGTACCGCCGGAGACGAGGATGTTGAGGCGGATGTTGCCGCATATCTCCAGGAATTTGACCATCTCGGCCGTCATGGAGCCATATTGCAGGTAGCCGGAGAGCGGCATTTTGTTCTTTTTGAATTTACGAATCGATACCAGGCTGCCGTCGATGGAAAGCGGCGGGATGATGGCGTTGAAGCGCGAACCGTCCGGCATGCGCGCATCCACCATCGGGCTGGATTCATCCACGCGGCGCCCGACGAGGGAGACGATTTTCTGGATGGTGTTGAGCAGGTGCTTTTCGCCGACGAAGGTCAGGTCGGTGCTGAAGAGCTTGCCCTTTTTCTCGATGTAGATGCGCTGGGCGGTGTTGACCATGATATCGGACACATCGACATCGCGGATCAGCGGTTCCAGCGGGCCGAAGCCAAGAATCTCGTCGAGGATCTGGCTTTTGAGGAGCTCGTGCTGCTCGGCGTTCAGCGGAGTGGGAAGCTGCGGCAGAAGCGCGGTGGCGGTGGCGCGGATCTTATCGCGTTTATGCTCGGCGGGGAGGCGTTCGACGGCTTTGAAGTCCAACTTTTCGAGCATCATCTCGACCAGCTGCCATTTGGCGTCCTTGTAATCGCGGGTTTCCAGGCGGGGGTTGGTGTATTGCGCCATGGGGGCATCGGCCGCGGCCTGCGGGCTTGGCTGCTGCACGCCATGGACCGTGGTGCTGGTTTGCGGCTGGGCAGGCACGGAGGGCGCAGAGGCGGATGGTGGCGCAGGAGACACCGGTGCGGCAGCGGATGGTGCGCCATTGGGTTGCGGGACGGCAGGCGTTGTTGGCGCGGCAGCCGTTGCCAAGGCCTGGGGAGGAACAGGGGGAGCGGGCGGCTGCGGCGCAGCGGGTGCGGCAGCTAAGGGAGCGGCAGGCTCCGGTGTGTCTGAATTACCAAAAATGCGTTTGCCAAAGGACATGGATCATACCGGTTAAGACGCATGACCACAGGCATGTTCTGGGGCCATCCGTCAGGTTTTGCTGAATAAGCCCCCCAACGATAGGCCGGACCTGGTTGCATTTTGGTTAAGTAAATTGCTTTCCGTAACAGAGCCGCGCGCCTGTTTGCCGGCGAGCAGATCGGCAAAATCTTTGAACTGCTGGCCGATTGGGGTTTGTCCCACCTGCAGAACTGTTTTTCCTTCATTTTCGGCGGCCACAATTGTTTTGATGTCGTTGCCGAGGAAGAAGTTGATCTTGCGGCGGCAGACATTCTCATAGTCACGCGCGGTGACGGCTTCCTTGAATTTTGCGCCGCTGCGGTTGATGACGGAGACGATCTTGTCGTCCCCGATGCCGACATCCTGCCAGACGCCGAGCAGGCGGGCCGTATGCGTGACGGAGCGCAGCCATAGCTGGGCGACCAGCACCGATTTGGTGGAACAGGTCAAAGCCGCGGCAAGCCAGTTGGACCAGATGTGCGGCAGGTCGATCAGGACATAATCGTAACGCTGGCTCAACGTGGTGATGAGCTGGCGGATGACCTCGGGCGGGACATCCGGCCAGAGACGAAGATCGTTGGGCGCGGCCATGATGTCGAGGATGCCGTCATATTTCACCATCATGCGGTCGATCAGGGTATCGTCGATGGTGCGGTCCACGTGCTCGAACAATTCCTTGATGCCGAAATTGGTCGTGAGGTCCAGGTTGCGGGCGATCATGCCGAACTGGAAGTCCATGTCGATGATGGCGGTGGTGTAGCCGCCGAATTTGGCCAGCGCATAGGCCGTGTTCAGGGCGACCGTGCTGGCGCCGTCGCCGGAAGCCGCGCTCATGAAGGTGATGACCTTGGCTTTGGAAACGCCCCCCGCCCCCTGGGACACATAGGCCTCGCGCACGGCGGTGGCATCGGCGGGGAGAACGAAATATTCCAGCACGCCGCGCTGAATGAGGGCACGGTAGAAGCGGATGTCGTTGGTGGTGCCGAGGACGACGACCTTGGTTTCAACCGTGCAGAATTCCGCGAGCTGGTCGATCTCGGCCAATATATCAAGCGAACGGGGGCCTACCTCCAGCATAAGGTAGCGCGGCGAGCGGCCGCTTGCCGAAAGCGCCTGCGCTGCGGCAGCGGGGCTGCCGATCATCACCTCGGCCTGGTTGTATCCCAGCGAGCGAGCAACCTGATGGGCAAGCTCACCATGCTGCTCGGCAGTCACGATGGCTAGAAATGGAATGGGCGTGGTCATGCCAGCCTTCTCAAACAAGTGGGATTAGGGCGCGATGAGCGTGCCAAATGTTTCAGCCTGCTCTTCGCTTTTCTTTTCGTATTTTTGCAGCGATTGAGCCGCCTTATGACCACTGGGGTAATCCGACAGCGCAGGCGCCACGATCTGATTCTTATCGGAAATCATCTGTAATTGGTTAACCGCGACCGAACATCCGAAGGTGGGATGCGGAAGGTTATAGGGATTGATGGGGTTGTCAATGTAGCGGTTGTCGCAATCACGCGCGAGAACGCGCTCATAGACCAGGGCGATGCGGCCGGAGGCCTCGCCTTTTTGCACCACAACCGGCACGTTGAACTGATCAAGGATGCCTTGCGCGCGGGCGCAGGTGTCTTCAGCCGGGTCGCAATAAAGCTCGGCATGGCTTGGCTGGTCGTCGCCCAGCCACTGAGTCAGCTGGTCCAGCACGCCGGGGGCAGAAAGGTCAAGATTGACCATCTCGGAGGAGCGGTCAAGCAGGGCTTCGGGGCCGGTGCGGTTGCGGAAGGCAGCCGAGGGGATGTCCTCGCAGGCAACCAGAGCCGCCAGCGCAGCGGTGGCCAGGAATGCAGATGTCAGGCGGCGCATCATCATATTAATCCACCATGAAGCCAACCGGGCCTTCAACCCGTGGGGTTTGCGAAATGCGCATCGCATCGCCATGCAGCGAGCCGAGCGCGCCATAGAAGAAGGATTCCATGATTGAGGCCGGGCGGAAGTCATCCGTCGGCAGGCGAATATCGCCGCTGGCCGTGGGGTCCACCAGGTAAGGCGTCACGGCGATGACCAGCTCGCGCTCGGTCTTGTCCGTGCGGGTGTTGCGGAAGAGAGCACCCAGCACCGGCACTTCGCTGACGCCGGGAATTTCGTTCACCTTTGTTTCAATCTGGTCCTGAATGAGACCGGCGATCATAAAGCTTTCGCCCGGGGCCATTTCGATGGTGGTTTTCACGCGGCGGGAGACGAGGCCCGGCGTGCCGTCTTCCAGCGCCACGGCGCGGTCGATGGAGGAGACTTCCGGCTGCACGATGAGGCGCAGGCGATTGGCGGTCAACACATAAGGCGTGAACTGTACACCGATACCATATTCGCGGAACTGCACGCTGACGGCGCCGTTACCCTGAAGCACGCGGATCGGGAATTCACCGCCCGCCAGGAATTCGGCACGTTCGCCGGACATGGAAACGAGGTTGGGTTCGGCCAGGATTTTCAGCAGGCCTTCGTTTTCCAGTGCATCCAGCACACCGGTAAGGCTGGCTTCACCCGAGTTGAAACCCACCTGAAGCGTGCTGTTGCCGGAAGCAACGGCCGTGCCATCCAGAATGAAGCCAAAACTGCCAACGTTTTTCACGGCATCCAGATTGATGCCTACCGCCTTGGCCGCGGTGCGCTGTAATTCACCCACACGCACACGGAGCATTACCTGCTGGCCGCTGCGAACCTGGAGCAGGTTGATGACCTTGGTCTGATCCTGATCACCCACACGATCATTGGACATGAACTCTTCCACCACACGCACGACCTTGGAGGAGGTCTCCGCGTCGGAAACGGCACCGGTGATGGCGATGTTGTTGTTTACCAGCTCGATGCCGACATTCTCATTGGGGAAAAGCCCCTTCACCACGCGACGGATTTCAGCCACATCGTAGGTCACGTTCACGGCGGATTCAATCAGCAGGTTGCCCTTGCCGTCGAACACGCGAAGGTCGGTTTTGCCGAGCTCCTTGCCAATCACGGAAATACGGCGAGACCCGTGCACGGCGACGTCCGCCACGTTGGGGTCGGCCACGGCAACCTCTTCCACATCCTCCGGCAGCACCAGCAACTCGGAACGGTGCATCGGCACCGTCATTTCCGGCTTCATGGCGCTTTGCGCCATGGCAAGGCCCGGCACAGAAAGAGCCGCCGCCAGGACCCACGCAAGAAACCGCTGCTTCATCATCCGTTGCTTCATGGCGTCGGGACCTCTTTTTCCTCAATGGCCACCCCGCGGTAAATGATTACCGTGGAACCTTTGCTTTCAGGCGCATCCTTGCGACCACCCTCCCCGCCGGACGGCTGGCTGGTCGGGGTGGTTGGCCTCGCCACCGTCGGGGACGGGGCGGAAACCGCGCTCATTAATTCCGAAGCGCCCTGCACCGCGCTGGCCACACCGCCCGTTTTCAGACGCTGCTCGATATCCTTGGCCATGGTGGGGTTGCTTTGACGCCCCCAGATCTCCGTGACCTCCTTGCCGGCAGCGGCGAAGGGATTGATGATGGCGGTGGGGTATTGAACCTCAGATTGATAGAGAACCGGGAAATAAGAAGGCGGAACGGTGCGGGAGAGATCGGCCTGGGTGGTTGGGCGCGGCAGCTCCTTGTCGTCCTCTTCCTTCTCGAACGGGCGAAGCGCCATGACCAGCTTGCCGCGCTGCTCACCCAGCTTGATCTTTTGCGCCTGGGCGCGGGTCACTTCCAACGTCAGGGTGGACGGCACCTTGATGCCCTGGGTCGTATCCACGGCGGCGGCATGATCGATGGCAATCACCTTTACATTGGGAACCAGCACCTCGACGATCTGCTCGGTCAACTTGGCGCCGGTGGGATTATCGGGATCAACCGGGCCGAGCACCACGGGCTGATTGATCAGCATGTCCACATGGTCGCCCGGGAAGACGAAACCGGCAACGCCAGACAGCGCATCCACGGAGACGGTGATGGCGCGCTTGCCTTCCGGCAGGGCAGCAGCGAGGAAGCTCGGATCATTCGGGTTGGCAAGCTTGGTACGAATCAGCGGCTCGCGGGACTGGAAGGGCGCACGGGCCACCAGACCGGTAATGTCATTATCCTTTTTGCCATCGCTCACCACAAAACCGGGCAACACCAGATGACTCGGCCAGGGCTGCTTGTCCAGCATCTCGGCCTTGATTTTGGAACCCACGGGAATGGCCTGACGGGCCACCACCACATCCACGGTCGGCACCTCCTGAACCTGGACCACAGGTTTTTCAACCACCACCACTTTTTCCTTCTGCTGTTCGGCACCGCCGAAAAAGCTCCGGAAAAACAGAAACGCACCAATGGCAATTACTATTAGGAGTACTGGCGCTAAAACACGCATATTAACCCGCACCTGTGTATACACTAGATATAGTATACAAATTACGGAATAACCACAATAACTAAATTGCATGCCCCATTACGGCATGTTTAGGAAGTTTTAACCGGCTACTATATATAGATAGCCGATTTTGCCCATTCTTCATGCTTCATTAAGCTGTTGAACCCTATAGTGGTCTACCATGTTTTGTCCGGACAAGCGCTTTATGAAACGTCCGCGTGATGTTTGCCCCCGCCCGGCTTTCCGCCTGAAGCCCGCGATGCATTGCCAAAAAGGGGTGAGCCTGGTGGAAATGGCCATTGTAATCGTGATCATCGCGGCGATGGCCGGTATGGCGCTCAGCATGGGCAGCAGCCAGAACAGCCAGGCCAAGCTTAAACAGAGCTATGATAAAATGGCGATGGTGGAAGAGGCATTTGCACTGTTTGTGCGCATGAACGGCCGCCTGCCCTGCCCTGCCGACCCACGCCAGCCGCGCCTTAACGCAGGCGGAGCAGCCAACCCTAACCTGGGGCTGGAGGATTGCACGGCCAATACCCAAATCACCGTTGCGGGTGTGCCGGGGGCATTCGCCGGGGCGGTGCCAACGCAGACGCTCAATCTTTCACCCGAATTGATGATCGACGGATGGGACCGTCGATTTACCTATGTGGTGGAGGAACGCTTTATCGACCGCATCAATTTTGCGGCGAATTTTGAGGGCAATACGCTTTATGCCGCCGATTATCTGGAGGTGGATGACGGCATTACCATGGCGACCGGTGCGGGGGCGCGTTCCCGCAATGCCGTGATGGTGCTTATCAGCCACGGTGAAAATGGCGAGGGCGCGTGGAATAAGGAAGGCACGGCGCGCATTGCCACCACCACGGCCAACGCGGCGCAGCTGCTGAACGCACGCAACCGCTGGAGCGGCGGCGCGGGCGCGGCTGCAGACAAGCGCTTTGCCCAGACCATGAGATCCGGCGTGTATGACGATATTGTGCATTACATGAAAAAAGGGGAACTGGTGCGGCAGGCGGGCGGGGTGATTCAGAACGAGGTATGCGGGATTGCCAAACGCGTGCTGATGCCACCGCGCAACCGGCGCGATCTGGATACGACGGCAGGGGAAGAAGCGGCGATTGAAGGGCCCATGGGCTGTGAATTGAATGCCGGCATGTGGGATGCGGGTTATGTGGACCCGCCCACGGGAGCGGCTTATGAAACGGCGCCGCGCAACATGGCCTGCATGACGCGGCAGCTTGACCTTGCCAAACAGATTGCCGAACGATGCCTTTATTATTGATGCCCATGATGAACACGCACCCACATACACCGTCTGACATACGCGGCTTCTCGCTGATCGAGACGGCGATGGTGCTGCTGGTGATGGGGCTGGTGGCCTCCGCCCTGCTCAGCCTGGGCACCAAGGCCGGGGAAACGGCCAAGTTGGAAATGACGAACAGCCGGATGGATGCCATCGAAAAAGCGATGGGAGCGTTTTTTCATGAGCAGGGGCGGCTGCCCTGCCCGGCCCAGGGCTGGGGCAGGCTGGGGAGTGCACAATACGGCGTGGAAGCGACCGGGGCGAATTGCACGGCGCTGCGCATTACAGTGGGTACGGTGAATTTTTATGTTGGGAATGTGCCGATTATTACGCTCGGCCTATCCGATGAAGCGTTGCTGGATGGATGGAATCGGCGGGTCACCTATGTGGTGGATGAGCGCTTCATCACAAGTGCTAGTCAGCTTACAGCATCGCCTGTGGCACCTGGCATTCAACCCGCCAATGACGGAAGGCTGGTGGTGAATGGCGATGGCGGTGTGACGCTGACCAATGGAACCAGCGCTACCGGCGGAGCGGTGCCACGCGGGGCGGCGTTTGTTCTGATCAGCCATGGTACTAACGGCGTTGGCGCATGGCCGCTTCAGAACGCCAGCGGCAATAGCGACAGGATTTATCTTCCCGCAGGTGAGCGGGTCGCTTTTCTGGCGGCCCGCCCGGAAGAAGTCGCCAATGCCGGGCTTAACCCGCACCCGGCGGCGAATGCTCCCTTGAGCTTCGGCCTTACCTATAACCAGCTCTCACGCGGCACCAATTTCGACGACGTGGTGCGTTATTACATGCGGGAGGATGTGATCAGGCTGGCGGGCGGCATTGTGGATTATGACGTGTGCCTGATGGCATCCCGCGCGACGAAGGATTATATCTCCCTGGTGAACCCGCCGCTCGGGCCGATCGGCTGCGTGGATGAGGATGCGGGCCAGAGCGCGATCGACCCGCTTTGCGCGGACACGCAGACCCAGATGGCGCTGGCGATCGCCAGGCTTTGCATGCTGCAGCCCTAGGCTGCGTTTTGTTTTGATCTGTGCTATGATGAATTTATGAAACGGCGCAACTATCTGTTGTTTCCCCTCACGCTGGTGCTGATGGCCTGCGACCCGGTGAGCGTGACCTACCGCGCGGCAACCTTCGCCTTTATGCAAAAGGCGGAAGAAGAGTTGGCGCAGGAAGAATATTTCCAGAAATACGAAGAAAAATGCCTGTGGCCGCGCTTCAATGCCGTGGCGCTGGCGCGCGAATCGGAAAGCCGGGGAGACCGGGTGCTGGCGGCGCATTATTACCAGATCGCCGTGTGGAAAGGTTACCTGCCTGCCCAGCAGGATGTGACGCGGCTGCGCGCAGCGCTGACGCCCGAGCAGCAGGCCGAGCTGGACAAGCAGCTGGGCCGACACACAAAAGACAATATCGATTATTGCTGGCGGGCGGTGGACAGCAAATATTAGCGCTAGGCCGCGAGCTGCTGGACGAAGCGTTCCATTTCCTTCACTGCCTGTTCAAGCAGGTTCGGATCTTTCGCCACCATGATGCGGATGTGATCCTCCCCGCCGCTGCCAAAGAAGGAACCGGGCATGACGGCTACTCCCGTCTCTTTAGCCAGCGCAATGGCGAAATTGTAATCCGCCGCGACATAGTCCGATTTGCCGCGCGTGCCGGTGCTTTCCACACAAGAACCGACGAGCGGCTCGATGGAGGCAAAGACATAGAAGGCGCCGTAGGGGTCGTTTTCCGCTGGCAATGCTACCTCAAACGGGTGGATGGTCTGCCCGTCCATGGTCACGGTGATATTGCGGAGGGCATTTGCCACCAGCGGAATGTTGTGCGCAAGGCTGTCGCGCATCTCCGTTAAGAATGGCTCGACCTCGCCACGGGAAAGATAGCTGTTCGAATCCCGAAATGCCGCCAGCGCAGCCACCTGGGCGAGCGTGTCCACATTGCCGATGTTAAGCGAGGAGAGCGCATTCACCTTGCTCATGATCGACTCAGGGCCGATGCCGTAGCCGAAGCGCCAGCCGGTCATGCGGTGGGATTTGGAGAGACCGTTGACCATCACGACCTGCTCCTGCAGTTCAGGCGCAACGCTGAGCAGGCTTTTGTAATCACTGCCGAATACGAGGCGCGCGTAGATATCGTCCGTCACCACCAGCATTTTGTGCTCGGGGTCCTCCTCCCAGATGACCTTGGCAATGTCCTTCCATTCCTGTTCGGAATAGACGGCACCGGTGGGGTTGGAGGGTGAGGAGAGGATGAGCATTTTCGGGAGCGTGCCGTAGTCCTCCTTACATTCCTGCAACTGGCAACGAAGCTTTGCGGCGCTGAGTTTGAAGTTGTCGGTGGCCGTACAGGGCATGTCGATCGGCGACGCATGGGCAGCCTTGGCAATATCGAAATAGGTAGCCCAGCTGGGGCTCGGGATCAGCACAAAGTCGCCGGGGTTGAGAACCGCCTGGGCGAGGTTGAAAAGAACGTTGACCGCGCCGGCGCCGGTGGTGACGTTGGCGGCGGTATAGGCCGGTTCTCCGCGGAAGCCGGAAATATGGCCGTTATAGGTGAGCAGCTCTTTGGTGAGATCGGCCGTTTGGGGATTGGTGTAGGTGGTGGGGTCAGACAGGGCGGCATGGGCCACGGCCTGGCGGATGTGATCCGGCGCGGGTTCGGTGAATTCACCGAGGGTCAGCGTATAGTCTTTTTTGCTGAAGGGCTTGACCGCGGCATTGAACCCACGGGTTTTGGAGCCACCCACGCTGGTCAGATGTTCTGCGATATCAACCATGGTTACTCCCCTAAAATTTGGGGAAAATCTACTCTTTCGGAATGGTTCCGCCAGTGAAAGTTTTGTGACGGAACCATGTTGCGGCGCAGCGAAAATGCGCTTGCGCGGCAATCACTTGCGGCGCGGTTTTGCCGTGGCGCGTGACTGGGGGCAGCCGTAATAAAAGCGCATGGTGCGCATCAAGGCCTCGGCACGGGGAAGCGCCTCCGCGCCCTGGGTTTTTTCCAGCCAGCGGACGACAAGCTGGCGCAGCATTTCCAGCGTGACACCCTGCCTAGGTGGGCAGATGTTGAAATTGCTCAGGCCCATCCAGCTCATCAGCTCCCACTGGCCGCCAAGATAGGCATGGCACTGGCTCAGGCTCGCGGGGCGGTCGTCGCTGCACATGTCGTAGAGAAGCGCGGCATTGATCTCCTTGTTGGAGGGATCCTCGGTGGCTTCTTCCTCGTCATCGGCGGGTTTGGATTTTGGCTTGGTTTCCTCCGGCAAAGCGACAGGCGCGGGTGCTTTTGCCGGGGTAGCCGCGGGCAGCATGTTCTCATCAAAGGCGGGAAGCTCCACCGCCGCCTTGTCCGTTTGCGCCCATGCCGGTGCAGAGAGCATGAACATGAGTAGTAACGCTACCCTGCGGATCAGGCATCGAGCCATAGACGCACCATGGATGGGGTGATGGTTCGCGGCGGCTTGGCCGACAGGCGGGATTCCAGCAGTTCCACGGCGGACTGCACGCCGGAAGGCGTGCGCTCGGCACAGGATAGCAGCGCCGCGGCGGCCTCCTGCGAGAGATGCCACTGCCGGTCGTGCAGCAGCTTGAGCAACAGTTGCGCCAGCTCGGAATCATCGGCGCTTTCCATGCTGGCGACCGGCAGCATGCGCAGGCGCGAGGCGAGATCCGGCAGGTTGATGCGCATGTGCGCGGGCGCCACCGTGCTGGTGATGAGCAGTGAGCCATCCACGGTGGAAAGCAGGTTGAGGAAATGGAAGAGCAATTGTTCCCAGGCGGGTTCGCTGTAGAGATCCGGCCAGGTTTCAAGCCCGTCCAGCACCCAGCGGCGATGACGCTGCAGCAGTTGCTGAAGGTCGCCCGTCAGCATGGAGGTATCGAGCCAGCGCGCGCCGCTGTGCGCCGCCCAGATATGGGCCAGGTGCGTTTTGCCCGTGCCCTTGGCGCCGGTGATGACCAGGCCGTAGGTGGGCCAGGCTTCCGGCCAGCCTTCCACCCAGGCATAGGCCTCGCGGTTGCCCTCGCTGACGATGAAATCGTCCGGCCGGTAACTCGCCACATGCGAAAATTCAAAGGCCATCTGCTTAGGGGTAAGACTCATAAACGCCACCATTTCTGTGCGGCGTCTGTTTGGATCTGAGCGCTCAAGGCGCTTGTAAATAGGTTCCAGCTATTCCCTGCGCGCCTTGAGCGCCCATCTCTCAAACGGACACTCGCACATAAATGGTGGCGTTTATGAGTCTTACCCCTAGCCACGGCGGCCTTCCCCAAGGTAAAGCTGGCTTTGCTTGTATTGCGCGATGGCAAAACGCACCAGCACGCCGATGACGGCGGCGGTCGGCACGGCGATCAGCACCCCGACGAGCCCGAGCAGCGCGCCGCCCGCGAGCATGCCGAACATCACCCATACCGGATGCAGGCCGACCTTCTCACCCACGATGCGTGGCGTCAGGAAATTGCCTTCCACCAGCTGGGCGGCGCCGAAAATGCAGGCCACCACGGCGACATATTGCCAGTTGTGTGCGTGGAACCAGGCCACCGCCATGCCGGTGAGCAGGCCGGTGGCCGTGCCGATATAGGGAATAAACGCCAGAAAGCCCGCCACCAGGCCGATGAGCAACGCATAAGGCAGCCCGGCGATGGTGAGCGCCAACGCGTAATAGACGCCGAGAATCAGGCATACGTTCATCTGCCCGCGGATGAAACCGGAAAGCACATAGTCGGACTCATGCATCAACCGCCGAACGGTATCGGCATGGCGGCGCGGCAGCAGCTCGTCCAGTTTGGCTTTCATCACATCCCAATCGCGCAGGAAGTAGAAGGCAACCAGCGGCGTGATGAGCAGCAGGGACAGGATGTTCAGAAAGGCCAGACCGGAATGCCAAAGGCCGCCGACCATCTCGGTCATCACTGCGGCGATTTTGGTGCCTTGGGAGGAAATGGCCGTGCCCAGCTGCTTGCTGACGCCGACATAGCCGGTGGCGCGGATCTTATCCATGGCCTGCTGCAAGGGCTCGTCCATCAGCTGACGGATTTTATCCACCATCTCGGGCAGGGCGGCGACAAAATTGCCAAGCTGCTCCACCAGCGGTGGAAGGATAAGCACCATGGCCAGCACAAAGAGGGTAAAGACACCGCCCAGCACCACCGCCGTAGCGCTTGAGCGCCTCCAGCGGCGTTTTTCCAGATGGTCTACCCAGGGGTCGAGCAAATAGGCCAGCAGCGTGCCCGCCACGAAGGGGAGCAGGATGGATTTCAACGCGCCGAGCAGCCAGATGACCGCCAGGGCAAGCCCGATCCAGAAGGCGGCAACGCCCCACCAGGGCAGGCGCGTCTTGGTTTGGCTGGAAGATTTTGCGGGCATGCGTGGCTCCAGGAAAGCTGCTTATCGCGAAGCAGCGGTTTCAGGCTTCAAAATCCAATAGCCCTCGCGCGGGAGGCATTCGTACCCGCGTGCGCCAAGCGCCTGACTAAACTGATTCGCCGATGTTTTCAAGTCCACCCATATGTCGGCCTGGCTGGGAGACATGGCGATGATCTCCACCCGGCCAACCTCGGGCATGCTTTCCAGCCCCTGCCGGATGCGCACCCATTGCAGCATGCTGGTGAGCGGTACGACGACCTTGATTTTTTCCGGCTGTCCGCTGGCGCCCGGCGTGGGCGCAGGCGCCACGCTGGCACGTTTGGCGGCGGCTTCGGCCATTTTCACCAAGCTGCCGGGCTGACTCATGCGCTTGAGGGAATCCACCACGGCCATGTCCATCAGTTTGCCGGGATGCTCGGCGCTGGAAACGGCAAATTGCGCCGCCGCCATGCGCGGCGTGACGCCCATATCAAGCGGGATGAGCTTTACCTGAAGCTGATTGCCCGCCGAGAGGCGGACCAGGGTGGCATCCATCAGCAGGGCCTCGGACGCGCCGTAGCGCGCGCTCAACAGGCGCAGGCCGGAACGGTCACCCCGTTCGATTTGCCCCAGGTCCAGCTGGGCGACGTCGTCGGCATCGCCATAGGGGAGGATGAGCGCCGGGCGGCTGGAAGCCAGCGGCTGACGCTGCCAGGCTGCGCGCCAGGCATTGGTGTCTTCCCACAAAAGCGCCTGGTCACCAGCATGCAGCACGGGCAACAGCAGCACGCCCATACGGCGGGCGCTTTCCGGCGTGGGCGGCGGCGGCGGCGGGGGCGGCGCCTTGGGCGCGGCGAGCTTTTGCATCGTGTCTTCCATGGAAGACAGGGAGTGCGACTCCTCAAACGGTGCGGGCTGGGATGGAACGGGGCCGTTATCCTTCACGTCCTTTACCTTGTGCACGGGCTCCAGCTTGGTGAGCTGGGAGGCCTGCAGGATGGGCGTGCCGGAGGGGGTGGGAATCTCATTGGCCGGGCCTTTTTTGGCGAGTTCTGCCTTGGCGGCCTCGGTCGCCCTGGCGAGCGGGGTGCCGGGCTCGTTCATTTTCTTGGCTTCCTCGGCGACCGAGGCGGCCATGTCGGCTTTTGCCTTGTCGTTCGGCATGGCATCATTGGCCGTTTGGGCGGCTTTCTGCGCAGCATCGGCCGCGCGTTTGGCCTTGGCTTCAGCCTCGGCGGCCACGACTTCCGGCGGCGGGGCGATGGGGCGCGGGGTCACGCCGGTGACGGCGCGAATCTGTGCCGGGCTGAAGGTGATGTGCACCACGGTGCGGTAGGTTCCCTGCCCCGGCTGTTCCTCCACCACCTCATAGCCGGAGACCATGCGGCTGATCTGGTCCGACGAGAGGTTGGAGAATTTGCCCGGATCGCCCAGCTGCAGCTGGGAAGCGATTTTCTCGAAGGCCTTTTTCTCGGCCTGCTCCATGGCTTTGGCGCGGGCCTCGGTGGCATTGGCGCCCTGGGCAAAGCCTTCAACCTTCTGGGCGGTGTAGGCATCCCACGCGAGGGCGGAATGGGCCAGGAACGCCAGCGCCAGCAGGGCAAAGGCCGCGCAATGCCAGATTTTGCTGCAAATCGCCCTGATTTCCATGTAGTTTACTGCCCCTGCCCGTGCTATACGCCGTTCCGTTTCCAAATATTTTACGGCCTGATGCGGGCTTGTACAGACTTAATCGTCGATTTACTGAATGATGGCACATGCTATGCGGTATATTGGGTCCAGTGATACAAGGCTTATTTCTTCCACATAGGCATCCTATGCGGAAAAATAAGCCTTGTATCACTGAACCAAATCTCCTCGCATATCCATCCCATCATTCAGTAAAACGACTCAAAACGTGAAGTGAGGATTCCATGGTTGCCAGCAAAGGGTTATACGCACAAGCGGGTGTGGATATCGACGCGGGCAATGCCCTGGTGGATGCCATCAAGCCGCTGGCGGCGGCCACGCGCCGGGTGGGTTCCATGGACGGGATTGGTGGATTCGGCGCGCTGTTTGACCTTAAAGCGCTCGGATATCAGGACCCTATTCTCGTTTCCGGCACGGACGGGGTGGGCACCAAGCTCAGGCTGGCGATCGACAGCGGCATTCACCATACGGTGGGCATCGACCTGGTGGCCATGTGCGTCAACGATCTGCTGGCTCAGGGAGCGGAGCCGCTTTTCTTCCTCGATTATTTCGCCACCGGCAAACTGAAGGTGCAGGAGGCCGCGAGCGTGATTGCGGGCATTGCCGAAGGATGCAAACAGTCCGGATGCGCGCTGGTGGGCGGCGAGACGGCGGAAATGCCGGGCATGTATCATGACGGGGATTACGACCTGGCGGGTTTTTGCGTGGGCGTGGTGGAGCGCAGCCGCATCCTGCCGCGCAGGCAGAATATCACACCGGGGGATGCGCTGATCGGCCTGCCGTCATCGGGCGTGCATTCCAACGGGTTTTCGCTGGTGCGCAAGATCATGAAGGACAAGGGGCTGGACGTGCAGTCCCCCGCGCCGTTTTTGCCGGGCAAAAAACTGGGCGAAGCGCTGCTGGAGCCGACCCGGCTTTATGTGAAGCCCTGCCTGGCGGCCATCAAGACCGGGCATGTGAAGGCGCTGGCGCATATCACGGGTGGCGGGCTGCTGGAAAATATCCCACGGGTGCTGACGCCGGAACTGGGCGCCAGGCTCACCCGGAGCGCACTGCCGAAACTGCCGGTGTTTGAATGGCTGCGCGAGGCGGGCGGCATTTCCGACCGCGATATGTGGCTGACCTTCAACAGCGGCGTGGGCATGGTGCTGGTGGTGGAAGCGGCCAAGGAAGCCGAAGTGACGGGCGTGCTGAAGGCCCATGGCGAAGCGCCCTTCTCCCTCGGCCAGATTACCACGCGCGGCGCGGAAGCGGTGACCGTGGCATAACAGAAGGAGGGTGTGATGTGGAACCGCCTGCTAAGTCTCAATACGCTGGCCGTATTCATTTACATGGTGGTGCAATGGCTTGGCACTGACCATGGCAATGCGCGGCAATTTTTTTATGACCTGCTGCTGAAGCACCCGGGCGACGGCACGACCATCTGGCTCTGGTCGCCCGTATGGCTCACCGTGTTGCGGCTGATGGTGAAACTGATTTTTCGCATATGAGCAAACTTCCCATTGGCATTTTGATTTCCGGGCGCGGCAGCAACATGCAGGCGCTGGTGAATGCCTGCGCGGCGGATGATTATCCCGCGCGTGTCGCCCTTGTCATCAGTAACAAAGCGGATGCAGCCGGGCTTGTATGGGCGCAGGCAAAGGGCATTGCCACCGCTGTGATTGCGCATGGGGATTTTCCCACGCGGGAGACTTTCGACGCCGCCATGACGGAGCGGCTGGAACAGGCGGGCGTGAAGCTGGTGTGCCTGGCGGGTTTCATGAGGCTGCTGACGCCGGGTTTTGTTGAGCACTGGCAGAACCGGCTCATCAATATCCACCCTTCCCTGCTGCCTGCCTTCAAAGGGCTGCACACGCATGAGGCGGCGCTGAAAGCCGGGGTGAAGGAACATGGGTGCACGGTGCATCTGGTGACGGCGGAACTGGATAGCGGGCCGATTCTCGCCCAGGCATCCGTACCCGTGCTGGAGGGTGATACGCCGGAGACACTCGCCGCACGGGTGCTGGAGCAGGAGCACCGGATTTATCCGGAGGCATTAAAAACGCTTATTGAGACGGCTAATCGGCCGGTTTGACCGTTAGCACGCCACCCATGAATTTGCCGCGCATGAAGAGCGGGGTGGCTTCCTTGTCGCTGGTGAACCAGATGGTGACGGGGTCCATGGGTTTGCTGTTCCAGCGTTTATTTTCCTTTTCGCTGAAACCGGCGACGGCTTTTATGTGAAGCTCCACCGCGTGGCTGGGCGGGCAGCCTTTCATCGGGCAGGCCAGATCGGACGCATGGGCGGTGACATGGTAAAGCCGCTTGCTGTCAAACAGCTTCCAGCTTTTGGCGGGTTCGCCGATTTTGGGTGGATTGCGACGCAACTGCCATAGAAAACCAAGGCCGTCCACGGCATCGTGCCGTTGCTCGGGCGTGGGCATGGTGCGCTGGCCGGGCGGGTCGTCATTGGGGAATTTGGGGTCCTCGATGCGGGTGGGCAATTTGCCGCCTTCGCTGTAGCGAATGATGGCGCGCTTGGTTTTGCCGTCTATCTTCGTGGTGCTTTCAAAGCCCGCGGGCTGACATTTTTCGGCCTTGTCGCAGGTTATCCGGGCGGAGGCAGCGTTGGTGAAGGGCGAAAGCCACTGCACCAGACCGCGCGTTTTGATGTAGCTGCCAAGGCGGGCATCGTTGCCGGAGTCGGTTTCGCTCAGGGAGAATTTGGCGATGGGAATGCCGCTCCAGTAGGCGCTGAAATCACCCTGCTGGGCAGCGTGGGCAGGCATGATGCAACAGCACAGGGCCATGCCCAGAACGGGGCGCCACTTCTTCATAGGATTTCCTTTTTTACTTCTTTTTACTTCACCAGAAGCGGTGCAATGGTTCGCTGCCATTCCTGCCGCAACGACACCAGCCATGCCAGATGGTCCGTATCTTTTTCAATGGTTTTTATGTCGTCCTCGATGTGTTTTTCCGTTTTTGCCGTCCGCTGTGCATCGGTCAGCACGGTATCGGGGTGGAACATTGCCTCGGCCGCGCGGCCGATGACGTCGAGATCCTCGTATGGCTCCAGCTCCGCCATGATGGAGGCGATGAAGGCCATGGGCGTGCCGAAACGTTCGATATGGCCGATCTCGTCGTTGGAGAAGGCGATGTTCTGACGGGTGTTGTGGATGTCGTCCTCAATAAACCTGCCCATACGCAGGCAGGCATCGCGCAATTGCGCGGCATCCACCGCTTCTCCCGCCTGTGCGGCACGGATGGTGGCAAACATGGCCGTCTGGCCTTGCAGATGGGTTTCTATGTAGCCTTGCCAATGGCGAAGCTCGGGCGTGTCGTCCTCTTCGGCGGCAAGGTTTTCGGCCACCATGAGGGAATCCTCCGCCAGGCTATCCAGAGCGGACTGCCCTTCATAGGCATATTCATTCAGCGCATTCAGCGCAGACATCAGCAACGGTATGTCCACCATCGGAAACTCCGTATATGCCGGATGAATTTATCATCCGCGATAGGTTTCGGCCAGGATGGGGGCGATGTGGGTGTTGAAGGATTCCACCACATCCAGCCACAGGCGCAGCTCATCAAGGTCGGCCGTGAGGCTTTTCTGCACGGGCTTGAGATCGGTCACCAGCTGAGGCGTCTGGAAATCCCACCCGGTTTCCGTGGCTTCCGCCGATTCATCAAGCAATCCATGTTCACGGGCTTCCTGGTCCATTTTCTCGAGCAGATCAAAGGCCGCTATCTCGGCCGCATCGCCGTGAAGGTTTTTGGGCATGTGCCCGCTTTCCTTGAACATGATGATATCGAGATTGATGCGGGAACCTGCCTGCAGCAGGCTCACTTCATCCAGCAGGCTGTTCTGGAGCTTCTGGTAAATTTCATACAGGTTGCGGGAAAGGAAGGTGCCGATATCCAGCAGGTCCTGCCGCAAGGCGGGTAGGTCAACCGGCGAGGCCGCCGAAAGCAGCGCTTCCGCCTGCATGAGATGCACTACCGCATTGCTTGCTTTCTCGGCGCTTTCCAGCAACGCGTTGAGGTCTTCGTTCTCGGCGATGTCTTCCGGCACGGGTGAGGATTCATCCTCCACCATCAGATCCTCATCGTCCTCAATCTCCTCATCATCGTCATAGCCGTCCGGCGAGGTAACGACCCAATCCTCCACGACGCTGTCGGCGGCCATCATCAATGCGTCGAACGCATCCACACCTTCTTTGGCGCCGAGCCGTTCGGCGGATTTTTTGAAGGCTGTGATAGCTTCCAGAATATGCTGATCCGTCGCCATGTAACGCTCCCTTTTTGATTTGGTTTATGCATAAACCTCATTTGCGTGACAGTTCCATGAAGCGGCGGCCCACTGCCGCAAGGCCGGTCAGGATGTGTAGTCGCCGATGAAGGTGCCGATTTCCTGCCCGATGGAGGTGTTGAACAATTGCGCAAGCTGGATCAGGGTGTTCAGCCCCTCGCGCGTGGCGGTGTCATCACTGTAGAGCTCGAGCAGCGGCAGCACGGAAGAAGGCATGCTGGGCTGCGTGCCGTCATCCTCCGTTTGGGTGGCAAGCACGGCTTCCGGGCTGTCCAGCATTTCGCCTGCCAGATGAAGCGCATGCAGCGCTTCGGATGCGTTGATAACCTTTTGCTCCGTATCGCTTGCCTGTGACAAGCCGTTCATGAATGTTTCGGACTGGCAGAGGCGGGCGATGCCATGGTCGCCAATGCCTTTATAATCGGCCGCATCCGGACGGTGAAGGCGTTGATGGAGCACCTGTTCGTAGCATTCGATGGCGATGCTGATGCCCGTGGCGAAGGCGGACAGGGTGAGGAAGGCGTCTTTCACGTCCAGCCCGGTAAGCGCGGTTTCCGGCGCGCCGAGGCAATTATAGGCCTGTTGCAGGCTGTGGGCGAACGCATCGCGATAGGGCTTGCCGTCATCTTCCCCAGCGTGGATTGCCGTGAGAATACTGGGGTTTCCCGCCCTGCTCTGCTCACGCATGGACTGAATGCGATAGGCCTGGGCCATGGTGCCACCGGCAAAAGCGGCAATATCCCCATGCGCCTTGAAAATTTCCAGCGCGGGGTCCAGCAGATTGAAGGCGGTGGCATGGAAGGCCTCCAGCACGGCGCTCAGATTTTCGAGCGACTGGCTTTCGATGTCCCTGGCGGCTTCCAGCTTGCGGAGGTTGATGTGTTTGCCGACGGTCTGCGCATAGGCCTGCCGCATGCGCGTAAAACGGTCCGGGTCATCCAGCCAGTCGGGCGTCAGGGGGGCATATTCGCCGGTGGCGCGTATGTCATCCGGGGTTTCCATGTCAGGCTCAAACAGGTTTATCGACCGTTTCAACAGGTCCGTGGCCTGCCTCAGGTGGATGACCGCGCTGATGGAATCGGTCTTTCGTTCCTTGAGGAAAGCGGACTCGGCCAGCATATCCTCATAAACATCTTCGTTGATGGGAAAGGTCAGGGCCTCATCGTCGTCCTCTTCGTCAGAGAAGGCGATTGCGTCATCGGCGGCATCCATGGCGCGGGCAAGGCGGATGGCGTTTTTGAGGTCATAAGGTTTGAAATATTTGTGCCTTGGCTGATTGTATTCCGCCAGCCAGTCAATCAGCACGCCAACGGCGATGGCCTTGTGCGTCAGTTCGTTTTCCGGCAAGTCCAGGTCCGCTTTCAGCTCCAGTTCATCGAGCACGGGGTAATTTTCACGGAACTGGTGGAAGGTGGTGGTGAACTGACTCATCAGCTCCATCGCCTTGAGGGCCATATCCTCCATTTTGCGGGGGGTTTCCTCGGGCGCAAGGTAGAGGTAGGCGTTGGATTCGGGCAGGTCGCCGCGATGCATGGCCACCAGCAGGGCCCGGGCGATGCTGTGGGTGACGAAATCCTTCAGAGCGTCGAAATCCTCGAATTGCTGAAGATACTGCAAATCACCCGCGGCATGCAGCCTGCGCATGAAATCCTTATAGGATTGCTGTAAGGGTGTTAGTTTTTCGGACATGAGGATATTGTTGAGGTTTGGAGGGTTCTAGCGGCTTATTGTGGCGCTTTTGTGAAGCGGGTGCAAAAGGCAGCCTTGAAATTTAGCGCCATTCTCCCAATATCATCCTTATCCTGTTCATTTAAACCAGAGAAACATATGCAACTCGACCGTTATACCGACCGTGCCCGGGGTTTTGTGCAATCCGCGCAGTCCATCGCGCTGCGGGAGGGGCACCAGCAATTTACGCCGGAGCATATCTTCAAGGCCCTGCTGGACGACAGCGAGGGCATGGCGGCGCGGCTGATCGATGGGCTGGGCGGCAACTGGCAGGTGCTGATGAACCGGCTGAACCAGGAACTGGCAAAAATCCCGAAGGTTCAGGGGGATACGGGTGGGCTGCGCCTGACATCCGGCGCGGCCAAGGTGTTCACCACGGCGGAAAATGAATCGCACATCCAGAAAGACCAGTTCGTGACGGCGGAAATGCTGCTGCTGGCGCTGGCGCTGGAGCAGGAGACCCCCTCGGGCAAATTGCTGGCGAGCGAGGGCATTACCCCGCAAAAGCTGAAAGAAGCCATCAAGGGCATGCGCAAGGGTAAAAAGGCCGACAGCGCCAATGCCGAAAACGCCTATGAGGCACTGGAAAAATACACCAAGGATTTCACCGCCATGGCGCGGGAAGGCAAGCTGGACCCTGTAATCGGGCGGGATGAGGAAATCCGTCGGAGTATTCAGGTGCTGGCGCGGCGCACGAAAAACAACCCGGTGCTTATCGGTGAGCCGGGCGTGGGCAAAACGGCCATTGTGGAAGGGCTGGCGCAACGCATTGTCAATGGCGATGTGCCGGAAAGCCTGAAGCGAAAGCGGCTGCTTTCCATCGACCTTGGCGCGCTGGTGGCGGGGGCGAAATTTCGTGGGGAATTTGAGGAGCGCCTGAAATCGGTACTGAACGAGATCGGCCATGCGGGTGGCGAGATTATCCTGTTCATCGACGAGCTGCACACCTTGGTGGGTGCGGGTGCGGCGGAGGGCTCCATGGATGCCTCCAACCTGTTAAAGCCTGCGCTGGCGCGGGGTGAGCTGCATTGCCTGGGCGCCACGACGCTGGCGGAATACCGTAAGTATATCGAGAAGGACGCCGCACTTGCACGGCGCTTCCAGCCGGTGTTCGTAAGCGAGCCGACGGTGGAGGATGCGATTTCCATCCTGCGCGGATTGAAGGAGAAATACGAGGCGCATCACGGGGTGCGCATCACCGACCCTTCCATCGTCGCGGCGGCCACCCTCTCCCACCGTTACATCAATGACCGGTTTTTGCCGGACAAGGCGATTGACCTTATGGACGAGGCGGCATCGCGCCTGCGCATGCAGGTGGACAGCAAGCCCGAAGCGCTGGATGAGCTGGACCGGCGCATCATGCAGCTAAAAATCGAGCGCGAGGCGTTGAAGAAGGAAGGCGACGAAGCCAGCCGTGAGCGGCTAGTGAAGCTGGAGAAAGAACTGGCCTCGCTGGAAGAGGAAGCCCGTCTGCTGACCGAAAAATGGCAGTCGGAAAAAAGCCGCATCGATGACAGCAAGAACCTGAAAATCAAACTGGAGCAGGCACGCAAGGACCTGGAAATGGCGCAGCGCCAGGGTGAACTGGCCAAAGCCGGTGAACTGGCCTATGGCGTGATTCCCGACCTGGAAAAGAAAATCAAACTGGCCGAGGATGCCAAGGGCGGCACGATGCTGAAAGAAAGCGTGACCGAGCGGGATATTGCCAGTGTGGTGTCGCGCTGGACGGGTATTCCGGTGGATAAGATGCTGGAAGGCGAGCGCGATAAACTGCTGCGCATGGAAGAGGTGCTGAATGAGACGGTGGTGGGCCAGGCGGATGCGCTGAAGGCGGTTTCCAACGCCGTGCGGCGCTCCCGCGCGGGACTTTCCGACCCGGATAAGCCGATTGGCAGCTTTTTATTCCTCGGCCCGACGGGGGTGGGGAAAACGGAGATGTGCAAGGCGATTGCGCGATTCCTGTTCGACGACCCGGCGGCGATCCTTCGCGTGGATATGAGCGAGTTCATGGAGAAGCATGCCGTGGCGCGGCTGATCGGCGCGCCTCCCGGCTATGTGGGCTATGAGGAAGGCGGCGTGCTGACTGAGGCCGTGCGCAGGAGGCCGTATCAGGTGGTGCTGTTCGACGAAGTCGAAAAAGCGCACCCGGATGTGTTCAACCTGCTTTTGCAGGTGCTGGATGAAGGCCGCTTGACAGACAGCCACGGCAAGACGGTGGATTTTCGTAATACACTGATCGTGCTGACCTCCAATCTGGGGTCGGAGATTCTGGTGAATGCAAGCGAGGACACGCCCTATGAGATCACCCGTGAAAAGGTGATGCAGGTGGTGCGCGGGCACTTCCGCCCCGAGTTTTTGAACCGGCTGGATGAGATCATCCTGTTCCACCATCTGTCGCGTCAGCATATGGACGGCATCGTGGATATTCAGCTCAAGCGGCTGGAGGCACGGCTGGCAGAGCGGCACATCACGCTGACGCTGGATAAGAAGGCGCATGAGTGGCTTGCCAATGCGGGCTATGACCCCGTTTACGGCGCATGCCCGCTGAAGCGGGTGATCCAGCGCGAGCTGCAGGACAAGCTGGCGCTCGGACTGCTGGAAGGCACGATCCATGATGGCGATGCGGTGAAGCTGACGGCCGGTGAGAGCGGGCTGGAATTCGTTACCGATAAGCGGAAAGCGGCCTAGTTCAGATAGTCGCCCCGCGACTTGGGACCGGAACCCACATTCAGCCACTGCTCAAGGTTTGCCCTCAGCGTATCCAGCAATTGCTGATGACGGAGCGACTGTTCCGCCTCGGTCTGGTTGGCGCTGAACAGGTTATGGTCTGACACATAGCCGTTATCAAGCTGTGTGGGGCTGTTGTCAGGGCTGGATCTTTCCCTGGATTTGCCCTGCCGTGTCTCACCGTACAGCACGTCGATGAAATCGAAGAACCGGTCCCAGTAAGTCATGTCGATGTGAACGCCTATATTGACATATTCGGTGTAGAGGCCGTCGTCATCGTGGCTTCCCGCATTGTCGTCCCGGCCTATTTCGTTCACGCCGTATTCGTTCCAGTCGAAGCCCAGATCGGCCAGGATGTTTTCCATCGCGGCCTCGGGGGATTCGTGTTTGCAGATGGATTCAGCACCGCGCGGGACCGTGACCGCGAAATAACCGGCTTCCTGCATGACATGCACGGCGACCTGATGTTCGATATCCGGATAATGGTGGCTAAGGACAGCCTCAAGCCGCTCTGCCAATGCTTCGTTATCGAGTCTGCTGTTATGTGCCATAATGGGTATTTAGCCTTGTGATATAGAACCAAGGGTTATGGATCTCATCTGTTGCAGCCATATGACAGATTGCGGATATTTTGGGCAAAAAGAAACCCGGCTGCCTTGTTTAAGGGCAGACCGGGTGGGTCTTAGGGAGTGAAGTTGCACCATTCCCCATTTTGGACCACGGAATGGCCCATCATGGGTGATGTAATCCGGTGCACGGCGCACCCTACAGGGCCTGGCCCCATGGTGAACGCGACACCGGATACGACGATGGTCAACACCAACAAGGCCATGCACACATCGTGCGCATAGTAGCTAGTATAACCCCGAAGGAGCCATGCTCCCCTATTCAAATATTTCAATCCTCAATCCTTCCCAGGGGGTAGCCCTGATATGCGAACAACCCTTGTTGCTCACCCAGCTCCGGCCACGATTCTTTTCGTAATCATGGCCGGAATCGGAGAGAAACATGATGCTTGCTATTGAGCGTAGGGACCGCCCACAGAGTAGTGAAACTCCGTAGCGCCAATCGCCGTCCACATACCGCTGACGATCTGCACGAACTCGCATTGCCCTTGCGGGTTGATGCGGAGTTGCGGGCCACGACCATCAAGGTATCCCAGAGAGCCAATACGCCCCCAAGGTTCGCCGTGTATTACGTTCGCACCTTGAAGAATATTGCAGGCAATACGAACTGCTTCACGCTCTACAGAAAAACTTGCACCTTGCGGCACAGTTTGAGCGTCAACCGCAGGCGACACCATCGTTACCGTACCAGCAGGCTCGGTAACAAACGTGTAATTTGGGGTCGCTTCTGGCAACACCGTCTGTCCGTCACCTGCTGGCAATGTTTTCACATCACCGCCGATGGCGAGCGTACTGATGCCACTTTCTACCGCCGTTTGCCCGGTTACCGTTGCATCCACTGGGGGAGCCACTTGTTGCGGCACGTTGAGGTGTGTCAGCACAAGGATGCCGATGAGGACAAGAATCGTTGCACTCGTCATCATCGTAAAGACATCTCGGAACGTTATTTGATTGTCCCACAGCACAAGTCTACGAGCCAACCCGAATACACGCTCTCCTGTAACCCGACGGTTAATCAGGATGCTGAAGCCAACGGCAATGCCAGTCAGGATTGCGAGAATCAATCCGATCAGCACGGCTGGAACCTTAACGATTACCTCCAGAATAAAGGAACCAACCTGACGTTTGGAAGGAAGATACTGAGTCATGATATTGCTCTTGTTCTTTCTGGTGCGAAATGCACCGTAATTCGACGAAAGCCGACCGTCGTGGAGATTCACGGGCCAAGTCAGCTGAACATGCCTTCACCCCTCATCACGAACGTGAAATAGGAAGGGGAAAACAGAAGACAAAGAAAAGGCATGGCGGGGCGTGCGGCAGGTGACAGGTATAGGGCCGCGGGCTTTGCGCCTGGCGCCGCCATGCGAAAGATCGTTAAAATGGATACAGACCTGTCACGGATCGTTCCATTATCGTAACTGAAAATGTTAATTTATTAATTAACCTAGGCTGTTTCTGCGGGTTTTCCCGGTTTTTTGCCCAGTTGCGCTTTGGCAGTGAAATAGCCCAGGGGGCGGATCTCGGTGGATTCGCCGGGTTTGAGGGTGCTCGGCTTTTTGTAATTATTGGGGGCGGCCTTGATGGTGAAGGTGCCCTCGGGCGTGGGTTCCACCGTCAGCACCCATTTCTGGATGGAATCCCTGGGATTGTCGGCCTTGCGGTAGATGATGGTGTAGAGCTTGTGGGTGCAGAGGATGGAGGTATCGGGGAATTCGTCATGCAGCATTTCCAGCTGCTGCTGCCCCTCTTGTGATGTGAGGTAATGCCTGCCCTGCTGCACGCCGCGCAGCACGTGAAAGCCCCAGTCCGGGTGTTTGGTTTTGGGCCGCTTTTTCTGCGGGTGCATGGCCAGTTCGGACGGGAGCTTGGTAATGGAAATGGGGGAACGGCCCTTGTTGTTGGGCAATTCCACGGTCAGGATGGCGTAATGGCCCAGATAGCCCTGGGCGGCCTCCTCTTCCGTTACCTCATAGGCTTTGACCCAAAGAATGCAGGCCGGGCGGGGATAATCTTGCGCAGGTTGATGTTTTGAAAGGATAAACTGGCGTTTGATGGCCTCCAGCCGCTTGAGGGCGGTGGCTTCGTCGGCAAAATGGCAGCTTCCTTCGATAACCGAAGCAATCCACGGGCTTTGGCTGGTAGCAATCCGGGCTTTGGGTTTGCGTGCTACGAAGGTCATGAAAACTCCTGTGCGGAGAATAGTGTTAATTTGTCAATAAATCGTAATGCCTGCTGTGTAAGCTGCTGCATTGCTTTTGAGGTTGCCATGAACGATGCCCCTACCATTGATGCCATGCGTTTAACGCGTTTTATGTTATGGATGCTTCGCTTCGGCGCGCAAACTGGAGAATTGAGCAAAACGCTTGTGGCGCATACATCGCCACAGATGGCGCCAGCCGTGGTTTCGGCCGTTAATGTGTTCAACTCCGTGGAACCTTCCATCCTGCGGCTGGTCTATTTCCAGACGCTGTTCAGCTATTTCAAGCATACATTGCCGGAGGCAATGAAGGGGTGGATTGAACAGTCCGGCGAGCCATTCTGGGACCAGCCCCTCAGCCATGACGAATATGATTTATTGTTTGATTCGGATAACGAGAAACTCGGCATCGGTAATGTCATGAGCGTGATAAACCGCTTTAAACAGCGCGAGCCGGTGGACATACGCCCGACCGTCGGCATTGCGCGTGAGATTGAAGCCTTGCAGCAAGGGCTGATTCAGCAAAACGGGGATGAACGCAGCCCAGAAGATATCGAGAAGCTTTCCGCTTTGCGCATGGAGTTCTGGAAGCATCTGGGCGAAGGGAACCGCGACGTCATCCTGCATGGGGTTCATCGTCTGGAGAGAATGAGCAGACTCGCGCAGCCCGAATTCCGTGAAGATGTGGAAGATATTTTCACGCAGGCAGACTGGGTGGAGCAGGAAGAGGATGAGTGCCATGCGTTTGAGCGGAACTTCGACGACATGGTGCACCGTGTCGCCATCTGCCCCCTGGTGCCAAACCGTGAGTTGCCCGATGACTGGCCCATGGACGGGCCGCTGCCGTTCCCCAGCAGGCGCGATATTTTTCAGCACCTGACGCAATATATGAATAATGGCGATATCTTCAACGCGATATTCAGCCCGAATTTTGGCGCCGCGCTGTATACCCTGCCCCTGCTGAAATGGGCGGAGGTCATTGCTCACGTCCATGGCGCAGATTTGCCTGAAGCCATCATCGGCGATTTGCCGCAAGTGGGAGCAAAACCAACCAGCCGCTATCATCACTGGCCCGTATGCAATGCAGCGCTTAAGGCGTTGCTGATTGCCGACCATTTTTTGCGCAGTGAGGACCCGAATGCATTTTTCGAGACATTGCGCCATATTGATCAAGCCCATGCTGAACAAGCTCACCCGCTGGATGCCGATGAAATCATCCTGCTGCTGAGTTCCTGCTTCATGGCGGTAAGCATTTGCGGGCTGGACCCCAAATGGGTCAAGCTCATGCTGGTGGAATCCCTGCCGAGCAACCCGCGCATCAGTTGGTTTGAAGCCAGCGACCGGCTTGTGGAGGCGCTGCGCCTCAGCGAAGACCCGCATAACGTGCTGCTGCAGAACCAAGACTATCTCCACGATCTTGCAGAGCTCGTGAAAAACTTCATCGCCACCGATGCCGCCCCGCCGGAGCTGGCCGCCCCCTTGTTATTACTTCATCAGCATTTTCCGGACGTAATACCCGGGCTGCTGGAAGGCGATGTGATTGGCGCAGCCATGACGCAGCAGGCTGCGATGGATACGGATACACCAACGCTTTGATCAGGCGGAATGTTCCATTACTCTTTCGGACATATGTGATGCCATTTCATGTGTGCGCTGCCAGGTGGGATCTTCCCGATAGGGAACGCCGCTGAAGCGGATGTCGGCTTCCACGGTGGCGTGGGGCGGCATGCCGGTGACCTCCAGTTGCCAGAGGCCGGCGGTGTTTTCACCTATGAAGGCCGAGCTGCACAGGCTGCCGCGATCGAAATCCGTGCCGGGGCGCTTGAGCTGAATGCGCGTGCTCTGCCCGTTTATTTCCGGGCTGATAAGGGTGATGCCCAGCGTGTGGCCGTCCAGCCTCTCCCCCGTCAGGGAGCGCACGTGAAAGGCCAGCATGGTGTTGAAAGGGCTGAGGGACTGGGTGACGAAGGCGCTGCACTGGCCGCCCTCACATGCGAAACGCGTGGGACTTTCCAGCGCCTGCTGATCGATGGAGGGAAGGGAGTAATTGCGCCAGGATTCCAGCAATTGCCAAGTGGCGGTGGCGGGATATTGCGCGGGATCGTCCGGGATGGCGACGTAGCCCGCCCCGCCCCGGCTGCCCCAAGCCAGGCACTTTTCCGGCATCATCAGCACGGTTTCGTCTTCATCCTTAAAACCATTGGCGTTCAGCTGCTCACCATAATCCACATCCGGCCGCCTGGCGGAGCGGATGATGGCGGATTTGATGAAATGGCTCGGCACATCGGGAAATGCCTTCATCAGGGCGCGCGCAAAACCGGCCATACGCGGCGCGGCAAAGGAGGTGGCGTGCCAGCCGTTGGCCGGGCGCACATAGCAATCCACAGCAAAATCCCCCACGGCGGATTCGGGGTAGATGCCCTCCTGCTCATCGCCCACGCCGATGGTGATGACGTTGCCAAGGCCCGCGCTCATGACGCCTTCCTGGCCGGTTTCCACTTCGGGGTTATGCATGTAATTGCCGGCGGCGCGGACAAAGAGCATGTCGTCCGTCACCAGCCTGAAAAGCTGCCTTAAGGTGCCCTCGAAGCTTTCATGCGTGAGTTCGCGGCTGGGGGACTGAAAATCGAAAATACCCGCGCTCATGTTGAACACGGCGCGTTTTTTGCGCTCGCGGCCATCTTCCTGTGCAATGGAATCCCACAATCGGCCGAGGCCCTTCTCAATATCCCCCACGATGCCGCGGGCCAGCTCGCGGTGGTCGGTTAAGGTGGCATCCATGGCCAGGTAATAGGGCTGGGAGGCCTCAAAACCGTCCTGCCGCTGCAATGCGTGAATCAGCACCGTGCCGACCTGCTCGGCATGGGCCATGTAATCGCTGATGCGATGCGCCCGTTCGGGCCGCTTGGCCTGTAGTTTTTCAAGATAGTCGGCGTGATGCTGCGCGCCGTCATAGACCGCCCAACTTCCCGAATCGGGCGCGTGCATGCTCGGCCAATGCGGCTTGGCGAATTCCACCTGCACCAGGGCAACGTCTGCCTCGGTCATGATACCATCCCTGTTTTTTCTTTGATTCTAGCGGCTGTTTGGCAAATGGCGAGCGGTTTTACCGTCAAAAAACAGTCATCATCGCTTGGTAGGGTGCCGCTGTTCATGATGGGGCAATTTGTGCAGCCTAAAGCGCTTACATCCATGCTGTTATGGCTTCTCCGATCGGGCCTGGCCGACGGAAGAAGCAAGCTGGCCACGCATGACGTGACCACGAAAAACACGGAAGGCCTGTGGCCCATACACCGGGTGTTTGCCGCGCAGGAACCGTCCATGTTCAGGCTGATTTATTTCAAGACACTGTTTCCCTATATGGGGAAACAGATCATTCCCATGCTGAAGGAGTGGGTTTCGGAAGGATATGACGCGTTCTGGGACGAGCCCCTCAGCGAAAGCGAGTATGCGGAGCTTTTCCGCCAGGGAAACAGTCTTTCCACTACGTTTCAACGCCGAGAATATCCCGATAATGACATCCGCCCGCTGATCAGAATCGCGCGGCAGATGGAAGCCATGTGCGCAAACGGTGCGCCGACTACGCAGCTTGCCACCTTGAGAATAAGCTTTTGGAACTACCTGGCTGAGGGTAACCACGCAGCCTTGCTGTTCGGATTTTTTCGCAGGGAAGAGCTGGATAAGCTGAGTACGGATAATCCCATGATTGATCTGGCCTTTTACCCAGATATGGACATGGGCTGGGTTCAGCCGCTGAATGATTTTCAGCGCCGGTTTGACCGGATGGTGGAGATGGCGGCCCATTGCCAGCTGCTGCCGGAAGGAGAACTTCCGCCGGACTGGCCGCAGGATGGAGCATTTCCCTACCCCACCCGCCGAGGCATTGCCGAGCATGTTGCCTTTCTCCATGACCGGGAGGTGTTTAATGCCATTTATGGCCCTGGGGTTGGAGCGGCAAGCTTTGCCCTGCCCCTGCTGGAATGGCTGGAAGATATTGCAACCAGCCTGGGCACATGCCTTCCAGAGGTAGAGATTGGTGATGTGGGCCGCTTTTCCACCCATGCGCAGGACGGCAAGCTCTATTACCAATGGCCAGTCTATCATGCCATTCTTCGCGCGCTCAGCTGCAATGCGGGAGATAAATATTCCCAGGAACGCGCCGACATCCGCGCCACCATCGGCGCTATTCATGCGGCCAGCAGCCCGGTAGAACAACCGCTAACCGGCGAGGAAGTGGGACTGCTGCTTGGCGAGGTGTTTTTTATCATGTCGCTTCACCGGCATTATACGCTGGGGTGCGATCCGCTGCGCACAGAGCCTTGCACCATTGATACGCCGCATGGAAACACCTGGGGCGAGGCATTTGGCAACCTTATGGGCATGCTAAAATATACCGATGACCCTGCGCAGGTGTTGCATGCGCAGGCTGCTTTCATCGATGAATTTGTCAAGTTGGCGATCAAGGCTATCCATACAACGCCCATCGATACCGAATTGCTGGCGCCTTTGCGCCTTATTGAGGCATCCTGCCCGGGGACCATCCCGGTGCTGGAAGAGGAATGGGTGCAGACCCTTTGCGACATGGAAGTGGCCCGCGCCGGAATGGCAACGGGGCATGCTGCCTAGATATCCAGGTTGACGACGTTCAGCGCGTTGGTCTGAATGAAGTCGCGGCGGGGTTCCACCAGATCGCCCATGAGGGTGGAGAAAACATCTTCGGCTTTCTCGGCATCCTCAATGCCGACCTGCAGCAGGGTGCGTGCATCGGGGTCGAGCGTGGTTTCCCAGAGCTGGTCGGGGTTCATTTCACCGAGACCTTTGAAGCGCTGCACGGTGAGACCCTTGCGCGCGACATCCATCAGCTGGTTGTAAAGCTGCGCGGGGGTGCCGGCGGTGAATTCCTGCGATTTGCGTTTGAAGCTCATCGGGCCGGTGAACCATTCGCGCATGGCAGGCACCTGCATGGCGAAGTTGCGCGTGTCGTTGAAGGCGAGCAATGCGGTATCGAGATGGTAGTGATCCGTCACGCCGCGGGTGGTGCGGCTGAGCTGGAGACCTTGATCGGTGACGGCAGCTTTCCAGACGACGGCATCGGGCTCCACTTCCAGCAGGCGCAGGCGTTCGGCGAGTGCGGTGCCGGTTTTTTCCAACGTGGCAGGGTTGGTGAGCGCGGCGGGGTCCAGCAAGCCTTCAAGGGCGGCGAGTTCCAGCACGTTTTCCGGCAGGCGGCGTTTGGCGCGTGTGACACTGGCTGCCCACTGGCGAGCGCCGAGCAGCATTGTCCGCAAGGCGTTGCCCGCATGCTGCTCACCGTTCGGGCCGGTGAGGACGGCTTCGTCCAGCGTGGCATCCAGCAGATAATCCTCAAGCGCGAGCTGGTCTTTCAAGTAGGTTTCGCTGTTGCCGCGGCGCACTTTGTAGAGCGGCGGCTGGGCGATGTAGAGATAGCCGCCGGCGATGATCTGCGGCATCTGGCGATAGAAGAAGGTGAGCAGCAGCGTGCGGATGTGCGCGCCGTCCACGTCGGCATCGGTCATGATGATGATTTTGTGATAGCGGAGTTTTTCCACGGTGAAGTCACCGCCCTGCTCGCTGTTGCCAATGCCGGTGCCGAGCGCCTGGATGAGCGTGCCGATTTCGGCGGAATCCAAAATGCGGTCGAAACGCGCGCGTTCGACGTTCAGGATTTTGCCTTTCAGCGGCAGGATGGCCTGGTTCTGGCGGCTGCGGCCTTGTTTGGCGGAGCCGCCTGCGGAGTCGCCCTCTACGATGAAGAGTTCGCTTTTGGCGGGGTCGCGTTCCTGACAGTCGGCAAGTTTGCCGGGCAGCGTGGAGAATTCCAGCGCGGATTTGCGGCGGGTGAGCTCACGCGCCTTGCGGGCGGCCTCGCGCGCGCTGGCGGCTTCGTAAACCTTGCCGACAATGGCTTTGGCTTCGACCGGGTGTTCCTCAAACCAGCGGTTCAGCGATTCGCCGACGAGGTTTTCCACTACCGGGCGTACTTCGCTGGAGACGAGTTTGTCTTTCGTCTGCGAAGAGAACTTCGGATCGGGCACTTTTACGGAAAGCACGCAGGTAAGGCCTTCGCGGATGTCTTCGCCCTGGAGGTCGATCTTCTGTTTTTTGGCGATGCCGGAGCTGTCGGCATACTGGTTCACCACACGCGTGAGCGCGGCGCGGAAGCCCATGAGGTGCGTGCCGCCATCGCGCTGCGGGATGTTGTTGGTGAAGCAGAGCACATGTTCGCGGTAGGAGTCGTTCCATTGCAGGGAAGAATCCACCGTGATGCCGTCCTTCTCGCCGAAGACGCGGATGGAGGGCGCGAGCGGCGTTTTGCTGCGGTCCAGGTAATGCACGAAGGCATCAACGCCGCCTTCGTAGAAAAACTCCCAATGCTTGGTATCTTCGCCGCGCTGGTCTTCCAGCAGAATGCGTACGCCGGAATTGAGGAAGGCGAGTTCGCGGAAGCGGCGCTCCAGCGTCTCTGCATCGAAGATGGTCTGCGTAAAGATTTCCGGGCTCGGCAGGAAGGTGACCTCGGTGCCGCGCATGCCGTCAGCCTCGCCGACGACCTTTAGCGGCTCCACCGCCACGCCGTTGGAGAATTCCAGGTAATGCGCATTGCCGCCGCGCCAGATGCGAAGCTTCAAGGTGGTGGAAAGCGCGTTGACCACAGACACCCCTACCCCGTGCAGACCGCCGGAGACCTTGTAGGAGTTCTGGTCGAACTTACCGCCCGCGTGAAGCTGGGTCATGATGACCTCGGCTGCGGAGACGCCTTCTTCCTTGTGGATGTCCACCGGAATGCCGCGGCCATTGTCGCGCACCGTCACGGAACCATCGGCGTTCAAACTCACAAACACTTCCGTGCAATGCCCGGCAAGCGCCTCGTCGATGGCGTTGTCCATCACCGCATAGACCATGTGGTGCAGGCCGGAGCCGTCATCCGTATCGCCAATGTACATGCCCGGGCGTTTGCGAACCGCATCCAGGCCCTTCAGAACCTTGATCGAACCTGCGCCGTATTCCGCATCTTCCTGCCTGGCCACTGCTTCCCTCGCCATTGGTAGTCCCTCGTGTTTGTGTCAAGAATACGGGACTCCGTCCCGTACCCTGCTAGGGGCCTAGGCCCCTAGAACCCCATTATTTCTTTAGACCCCCATTCATGGGGGTCTAAAGAAATACCGGGATCCAAGGGCCTGGGCCCTTGGTGGGGCATGGGGCAAAGCCCCATATTCCCGATGGAAACGCCGTGGCTTACCACAGACGGGTGATGCTGGCCTGGTCGACTTGCAGAAGCTGCGCCCTGTCTTTCAGGGGGGCGAAGGTTTCGGCGTCGGTGGCGGTCATCCATGCCTGGGCGCCGAGGGTGGAAAGCGTGGTGAACAGGCTTTCGCGCCGATGACGATCCAGGTGGGCGACGACCTCGTCGAGCAGCACCAGGGGCGGCCTGTTGTCCCAGACTGTCCGGGCCTCAGCCACCGCCATGGTCAGTGATAGCATGAGCGCCTTTTGTTCACCAGTGGAACATGCCTCCATGGGCTGATTTTTGCCGGGAAAATTCAGCCGCATATCGCTGCGGTGAGTGCCGGAGAGGGTGCGGCCGCTCCGGGCATCGTCAGAACGTTGATTTTGCAGGGTTTCCCGCAGTTTTTGCTCCACGGCCAGGGCCTTTTCACCCGTCAGGAGGGATTGCTCCACCTCGCCTTCGATGGAAAGGATGGCTTTGGGGAAGGCATCGGCCAGGTTTTGCAGGGCGGATTGGAGGCGTTCCATGACCTGAAGGCGGTGGTCGGCAATGGCGACGGCGGATTCGGCCATTTTCTGCTCGATGGCGGAAAGCCAGCTTGGGTCCGGCTTGCCGGGCTGAGACAAAAGCTGGTTGCGCTCGCGCATCAGGTAATCATAACGCCCGGTTTCGGCGCTGTGGGAGGGCACGAAGCCCGCCACCAGCTTGTCGTAATATTTGCGGCGGGGGCTGGCGCTGCCGGAAAGCATGCCATCCATCGAGGGCGTCAGCCAGATAATGCCGAGTATATCCGCAAGCCCGGCATGGCCGCGCTGCCAGGCGCCGTTGATCTTCACGCGGCGGGTATCGTTTTCACCTTCCGCATTGCGGGCAGTGGCAACCCAGTGGCTGCCGTCGATATCCGTGACCTCGGCGGCCACCTGCCAGGGTTTGGCGGCGCTGTTGGCAAGCTGAAGCTCGGTGATGCTGGCGCTGCGCAGGCCCTTGCCGGGTGCGAGGAGCGAGGCGGCCTCCAGCAGGTTGGTTTTGCCCATGCCGTTTTGCCCGGCAATTAGCACAGGCAACGGCTCCAGCTGGAGGTCGAGGTTATCGTAATTGCGGAACTGCTCCATCACGAGCCGGGTAATAGCCAGCGCCGAGGGCGCAACCTCCCCTTTTACCGCATGGTCACTGGTGGTTTCCGTCGGGGTCACAGGTGCCTATCAGACCCGCATCGGCATGATGACATAGAGCGCGCCCATGGTGCCGGTGTCCCGCACGACGGCGGGAGAGCCGGAATCGGAGAAGGCGAACTGTACCGTCTCACCCTCGATTTGCGACAGCATCTCGAGCAGGTAGCGGGAGTTGAAGCCTATCTGCACTTCCTCGGCCTGAAAGTCGACTTCCAGCACCTCCTGCGCTTCGCCATGGTCCTGGCTGTCGGCCAGAAGCGTCAGCGCGTTGTTGGAGCAGATGAGCTTGATGGCGCGGGATTTGTCGGACGCGATGGTGGAGACACGGTCAACGGCCTCACGCAGCACCTTGGCATTGATTTCCAGCAGGCGGTCATTCTCCTTGGGGATCACGCGCTCGTAATCCGGGAAGGTGCCGTCGATAAGCTTGGAAACCAGCGTGATGGCACCGGCGGAGAAGCGGATTTTGTTTTCCGACACTTCGATGGTCACATCCTGGTCGGATTCATCCATGAGCTTGCGCAGCTCGCCCACCGTCTTGCGCGGGATGATGATGCCCGGAACATCGGACGCGCCGGATGGCAAGGGGATTTCCATGCGGGCCAAACGGTGGCCGTCGGTTGCAACCGCGCGGAGCAGCTCCACACCGTTATCCTTCATGCTGTGCAGGTAAATACCGTTGAGGTAATAGCGCGTTTCCTCCGTGGAAATGGCGAAGCGGGTTTTGTCCACCAGCTCGGCGCATTCGGAGGAAGCGAGCACGAAACGCGCATCGAAATTACCGGCATCCATCACGGGGAAATCTTCCACGGGCAGGCATGCCAGGTAGAAGCTGGAGCGGCCGGCAACCACGGATACGCGGCTGGTGGCGGAATCCAGCGTGAGGCTGATCTGCGAGCCATCGGGCAGCTTGCGCACGATGTCGTAGAACATGTGGGCCGGCACGGTCACCTGGCCTTCGGCCTGGGTCTGTGCGGGAACGGTTTCCATCACGGCGACATCAAGGTCGGTGCCGGTCAGGGTCAATTGGCCGCCTTTGGCATCCAGCTTCACGTTGCCGAGAATGGGGATGGTGTTGCGACGTTCCACCACGCCCTGAACATGCCCCAGCGCGCGCAACAGCGCCATGCGCTCAATGGTGATTTGAAAAGCCTGGCTGGATGATGGCTTAACGGCTTGGGCAGTGTTCACGCAAAATCTCCTAAAAACAAAAGGGCCTCCTGAAAGCGAAACAAATCCGGCGCGGCTTGGTTATAAGGCTGTATTCTGCCCACGCGCCATGACGATTTAACCTGATTTTAACCGAATTAAACGGGGCGTCAAATGCTGGTTTGCTGCAACGGCACAATTCTTAAAGGCCGATATCGACGCCCTGCTCATGCGCAAGCATCACCACGATTTCCTGCAGGGAAAGATCGGCGCCCGCGCTGTTTTTCGCAGCAATCTGAATATCACCGCGCTGATGGGTTATTTCCTCGCGATGACGGTCGATGGACAGGGCAAGCACGGTTACGTCATCCTGCCCGGCCAGATCGGGGTTGGCGGAACGCACGACCTTCAATGCCGCGGAGTAAAACACCTCAAATCCATAGACTTCTATTTCAGCTCTGTTGGCTTCCAGTTCGCATTGATTGAAAATGGCCGTAGCGGAATCAATGAATGCATTGGCCTGCCGGGTCAATGCAGCTGGATCTTCGTCGCTTTTGCCTTTTTGAGCTCGGGTGATCGCCTTGATCAGCCCACGTGCATTGGCCAGATGCATTTGCGCCTCGATAAGGCGGTCATGCTGGCCGAGATGCACCACCTCATGCAACGCCAGGCTTCCCTGCTCATCCGGCGAAAGTGCCAGGCAGCTTTCCGGATAACCTATTCGCCCTTCATCAAGGCTATCGACACCGATGGCATGCAGCGGCGCACCGCGCATGGGCATCAGCCGCGGACGGATATCGATGCTGCGCTGATGGGCATGGTGTTCGGCAACGGTCTGGATATCGCGCAGGGATTGCTGTGTGTTGGCCATAAGAATCTTTCCGGATGAACCATCTTAACCGTGGATGGTTACAGGCATATGTCATCGGGCGGGAGCCGCTCGGCCACCCTGTGCAATATCTGGAAAAAGGGCATATCGTAAAATTCTGCCCGGTAATAGGGGGGTATGGAGCGCTTCACTTCCAGCGTTTCCATCGATACTAGATGGATGATTTCGTCATCGTCGAAACCCGCCATTTTCGGATAGGCCAGACGAAAAATATTGGCATAGGCGCCTTTCATGGCATCAAACCCGCATAATTCGGCGGCATTGGTGCTGGCGCGGACCTCCGCCTCATTGTTGATGGCGATAAGGTGGATGGCCAGAAACCTTGCATCGCGTAAAATGGTGCGGGCCTCTTTTTCCCTGCCCTCCTTCAACAGGTCCTGCGCCTTCATCACCATGGGGATGAGCGTTTCCTGCACGGTGACATTGACCATCTGCATCGCATCCGCGTCTTCCTGATGCTGCATTTCATGGCTGATGATGGCGTCGAGATGCTCTTCGGGGAGATTTTCCACCAGCACTTCCGGCACGGACAGGGTGTAGCCGAACACTTCGTAACTGGTGGCCATGGGGGATGCGTTTTCCACCACTTCGATCTGGTCCGGCCAAGGTTGTTCCATGGCCTGGGCCATGGCATCCACCGTCCGCAACACGGTCATTACATTCTGGGATATGCGAACGGCCATGTTCACTCACGGAATTGTTTCAATCTGCCTTATAGCAGCGCTATGTGACAGTTATGGTTGAGTGTAATTCCGGCAGGTTTCGTTCAGATGGCGGAGGCTGGAGGCGACCAGGGCGGCTTCCATGCCGCCTGCGGGTGGTGAGCCGATTTCCTCCAGATCGATGCTGCCGGTGATTTCCTCCGCCAGATCGGCGGGGATGGGGCGGCCGTGCAGCCAGTCCTTTATCAGCGCGAGGGCGGGCAGGTAGTCGATCACCTCCTTGTCGAGCACAACCCAGAAGGTGGCCAGGCTTTCGGATTCTCCCCAATGGTAATCCTCGGGGTCGTCGGGGTATTTTTCCTCATCATCGTCACTATCGGGGGTGTCTTCCTCATCATCGACCATGTCGTGCAACAGCAGCTCGCGGCAGGTGGTCATGATGGCAGCGGCATCCTGACGCGACTCGATCATGCCGGTGATGGCGCTCATGCTCTGGCGGCACTGGTTGCGGTCCTCCTCATCCATCCGGCTGAAAATGATGCCCATGTCGCGCGGGGCGTTTTTCAGCATGCGGTCCAGCTGGTGATCGGGGTTGGACAATGCGGCCTGGAGGGTGGCGGGCAATTCCGCCCAGAATTCGTGAAAGAGATCGTCCGGCAACAGGTGCAGCAGGGCCAGGTAATCGAGCGCGCGGTCATCCCATTCATCGCCCGCGGTATTTTCCGCGCCTGCCTGAAAAAGGTCGAACCACTCGGCTGGCGTTCTCGTGCCAAGCTCCGTTACACGCCCGGCCAGCGATGCCAGCGTCAGGCTCATGGCTTAGGACTGCATCAGCCTTTCAAGCAGATCGACATCCTCGCGGATGTGGGGGTCCTCCAGGCAGAGTTCCTCGATGCGCTTGACGGCATGCATCACCGTGGTGTGGTCCTTGCCGCCGAATTTGCGGCCGATTTCCGGCAGGCTGAGGGTGGTAAGGCGCTTGGCCAGAAACATGGCGACCTGACGCGGGCGGGCGACCATGCGGCTGCGGCGGGCGGAATACATGTCCGCCAGTTTGATGTTGAAATGCTCGGCAACCTTGCGCTGGATGTCTTCCACGGTCACCTTGCGGTCGTTGGCGCGGATCAGATCGCGCAGCACATGGCCGGTGGATTCCAGATCGATGCCATGGCCGACGAGGGTGGAATGGGCCACCACGCGGTTGAGCGCGCCTTCGAGCTCGCGCACGTTGGAGGTGATGCGGTGGGCGAGGAATTCCAGCACCTCACGCGGGACGGAGGCGCCGAGTTTTTCCACCTTGGACTGGAGGATGCCGAGGCGGAGTTCGTAGGTCGTGGCATGGACATCCACCACCAGGCCCCAGCCGAGGCGGGAGCGCACGCGCTCCTCGATGCCGTCGAGATCAGACGGGGAGCGGTCGCCGGAGATGACCACCTGCTTGTTCTGGTCCACCAGCGCGTTGAAGGTGTGGAAGAATTCCTCCTGCGTGGAATCCTTGCCGCTGATAAACTGAACATCGTCCACCATCAGCACGTCGACGGAGCGGAACTGCTCTTTGAATTCCATCGTGTTCTTGTCACGCAGGGAACGGATGAACTCGTACATGAATTTTTCGGCGGAGAGATACAGCACGCGGCGGCGCGGGTTGGTGACGCGGATGTGCTGCGCGATGGCGTGCATGAGGTGCGTTTTGCCGAGGCCCACACCGCCATAGAGAAAGAGCGGGTTGCCGCCCGGGGAAACGCTGTTGGATTCCGCCACGCGGCGGGCGGCGGCGTAGGCGAGCTCATTGGGTTTGCCGACGACGAAATTGTCGAAGGTAAAGCGCGGATCGAGCTGGATGGAGGATGGCGTGTCGGCGGCATCAACCACATGGATGGCGGGGCGCGACGCGTAGGTGGCGGGCTGAACCGGTATGTCTTCCACCATGGGGGCGGAAGAGGAAGGGGGGACATTGGGGGTAATCTGACGCCCCTTGTCGAAGGCGGCGGGCTTGACGAAGACATCCACGGCGCGGACGGTGGCGTCCTCGGTCTGCCAGGCGCGGAGCAGCGCATCCTGATAATGGGTTTGCACCCATTCGCGCATGAAGCGGGTGGGCACGGCCAGCGACACGGTGCCGCTGCGCAGGCCGCTGAACTCAATCGGTTTCAGCCAGCTGCGGAAGGTGGCCTCGCCGAACTGGGCGCGCAGGCGACCGGCGACTTTCTCCCACTGGCTGTTTCCGCTGATGGGGGCTGCAGGAGATGGGATGGTGTGCGAAATGGCTTCCTCCACGGTTTCACCCACTGCGTCGCGTTTAGCCAGGGCCTGTGCATTCATTGGTCTGTTATCCTCCCCATCCACCCACAGGCGGCGCCTGAGGGATTATGTTTATTCGATGCGGGAAGCGCCATGCATGGGCACTTCCTCTTTTGTTGTATTCGCCTCCTGCGTCTTGCGACGCAATGAGGCAGCGGCGTACGCGCCGCGCTCACGGCTGCCACCATGTTCTTGCCTCCTGCGTCTTGCGACGCAATGAGG
>WGMV01000006.1 GCA_016124905.1 bacterium | reverse complement strand
GGCTGATGACATCGCGCGAGGCAAGGTCGCGGTATTGGGGGGCGTAGCGTTCCATGAAGCGTTCGCCCATGCCGTTGAGCAGGTAGCCGCCCTCCCCGCGCGCGCCTTCGGTGATGAGGCAGCCGGTGCCGTAAAGGCCGGTGGGGTGGAACTGGATGAATTCCATGTCCTGCAGCGGCAGGCCCGCGCGCAGCACCATGGCGTTGCCGTCGCCTGTGCAGATGCTCGATGAGGTGGTGTGCGAATAGGTCTGCCCGAAGCCGCCGGTGGCGATGATGACCACGGGGGCGAGCAGCTGCCAGATTTCGCCGTTGTTGAGGTCCCAGGCCAGCACACCGCAGCAGCCGCCTTCCTCGTCCATCAGCAGGTCGGTGACGAACCATTCCTCCAGCAGAGTAAGGCCTGCCTTCAATGCCTGGCCCATCATGCTGTGGAGCATGGCATGGCCGGTGCGGTCGGCGGCGGCGCAGGCGCGGTAGGCCAGCTCGCCTTTGCCGAAATGGGTGGATTGGCCGCCATAGGCGCGCTGGTAGATTTTGCCATTTTCATCGCGCGTGAAGGGCATGCCCCAGTGTTCCAGCTCCAGCACGGCCTGCTGGGCGTGGCGGGCGAGGAGTTCGATGGAATCCTGATCGCCCAGCCAGTCGCTACCGCGCACAGTGTCGTACATCAGCCAGCGCCAGTCATCCGCGCCACGGTTGCCGAGGGGGGCATTGATGCCGCCCTGGGCGGCCACCGTGTGGCTTTGCGTGGCCTTAACCTTGCTGACACAAATGGTCTTGAGGCCCAGTTCACGGCAGGAGAGCGCCGCACGCATGCCTGCACCGCCTGCGCCCACTACAATCACATCCGCTGAAAATTGCTGCAAATGCGGCCTCTGCCGTTATAACTCGGCTTTAGGATTACATGGAAAGCATGGCTTGCGGGAGAAGAATTTTTGCAACCCGACCTCGACCGACTGACAGGGTTTCTGCAACTGGCGCTGGCCGAGGATATCGGCAGTGGCGACGTGACCAGCCTGGCGCTGATTCCGCCTGAGCTGCAGGCCGAGGCGCTGCTGGTGCCGCGTGAGCGGATGGTGGTGTGCGGGCTGCCGATGGCGGAGCGTATTTTCGCCCTGGTGGATGGCAGCCTGCGCTGCGAGGCACTGGTGCATGAAGGTGCTGTGGCAGAGCCGATGCAACCCATTATGCGCGTGAGCGGCAATGCCCGCGGCGTGCTGACGGGTGAGCGCACGGCGCTGAACACGGTGCAGCGAATGACGGGCGTGGCCACCCTCACCCGCCGTTATGCAGAGGCAATTGCCGGCACCAAGGCGGTGCTGCTGGACACGCGCAAAACCATGCCGGGCATGCGGCTTTTGGATAAATACGCCACGCAGACGGGCGGCGCGCAGAACCACCGCATGGGGCTGCATGACATGGTGCTGATCAAGGATAACCACATTGCGCTGGTGAGCGGCGTGGCGGAGGCGGTGAAACGCGCCCGCGCAGCCTACCCCAAGCTGAAGGTGGAAGTGGAATGCGACACGCTTGAGCAGGTGAGCGAAGCGATGGGCGCGGGGCCGGACATCATCATGCTGGATAATATGCAGCCGGAGCAATTGCGTGAGGCAGTGACGCTTGTGGCGGGGCGCATCAAGCTGGAGGCATCCGGCGGGGTGCGGCTGGAGACGATTCGTGAGATTGCCGAGACGGGCGTGGATTACATCTCCTGCGGGCGGTTGACGCATTCAGCCACGGCCGTGGATATCGGGCTCGATATCCGCTTCACTTAAACCCAGCGACAGGCCGATGGTGCGCATGTCCTCCGGCCAGGGGGCGTGGAAGGTCATTTTCTCGCCGCTTTTGGGATGGATGAAGGCCATGTGCGCGGCATGCAGCGCCTGGCGTTTGAAGTTTTCCAGCAGGGTTTGGGTTTGCTGTGGCAGTCTGGAGGTGCGGCTTTGGCTCTGGCGGCCATAGACCTCGTCGCCCAGCAGCGGGTGGCCCTTGTGGGTCATGTGGATGCGGATCTGGTGCGTGCGGCCGGTTTCCAGCTTGCAGGCGATAAAGCTGACCTGTTTTTCGTTGAGGTGCTTCAGGGTTTTGTAATGGGTGGTGGCGTCGCGGCCGTCCTCGACAATCGCCATTTTCTGGCGGTTTTGCGGGCTGCGGGCGACGGCGGCGCGGATGGTGCCGCTCATGGGGTTTGGCGCACCCCAGACGAGCGCGTGATAGATGCGCGTGAGGCTGCGATCCTCCAACTGGGCGGCAAGCTTGCGGTGGGCCTGGTCGTTTTTGGCCACCACGATGAGGCCGCTTGTGTCCTTGTCCAGCCGGTGGACGATGCCGGGGCGGGCTTCGCCGCCGATGGCGGAAAGCTCATCGCCGCAATAGTAGAGCAGCGCGTTGACGAGCGTGTCGTCATAATGGCCCGGCGCGGGGTGCACGGCCATGCCGGCGGCCTTGTTGATGACAAGGAGCTGGTCATCCTCGTAGACCACGCTCAAAGGCAGGTTTACGGGCAGTATTTCGGTGACGGGGGCGCGGGGTAAGGTGGCCCGGACGGCGTCGCCCACCTTCATTTTGGTGGAAGAGGCTGTGCAAGGTGCCCCGTTCACGCTAATGTAATGATGTTCCAGTAACCATTGCGCCTTGGAGCGGGAGATAACGGGAATCTTCGCGGCCAGCCATTTGTCGATGCGCTCGCCGCTGCCGTCCTCCTCCACGGTCAATTCGAGGATTTCGGTTATGTCGTCATCACCTTCTAACACGCCTTCCGGGGCGCCGGACTCTAAAGCAGCTGGTTCTTCCATGCAAAATTCCACTCCAAAGGGGCTCAAGCTGGCGGTTATCTCGATGGGCATCGTGCTCATCGGCGGGTTCTTTTTTGTCATCGCCACGCTGATTGTGAAACTGAACAAGCCCAGCGCGGAGTGTGTTCCCCTTACCATGCCGATTGCCAGCACGGCAAATATTCAGTTCATCGAGGCCAATGGCAGCACCATCAGCTGGCTGGAGACCTCTATTGATGGCAAGCGCGAATTGCACCGGATGGATGGGTGCACGGGTAAGGAAGCCCCAGTGGTGACGATTCAGATTCAGTAGCTTGACATTACAGAGGATGAGAGATGGATTCCGGATCAAGTCCGGAATGACGGCTTTCTAAGCTCGTGTCTCGCTAAAAAAGCAATAGTGGAGCTTATTTTTCAGCAGAGATAATCACACTGGCGCTGGCGTAGGGATAATCATCCGTCAGGCTCAGGTGCAGGTGCGGTGTGCTTCCGGCGGGCAGCATGGCTTGCAGGCGCGTTTGCGCGCCGCGGTGGAGCTTGAGGATGGGCTGGCCGCCGGTTAGGTTCTGTACTTCGATGTCCTTCCAGAACACGCCTTTGGCTAGGCCGGTGCCCAGTGCTTTGGCGGCGGCCTCTTTGGCAGCATAGCGTTTGGCATAGGTCGCAGCGACCGTGCGCGGGCCAGCTGGCTCGCGGCGTTTGGCCTTGGCGATTTCGGTGGTGTGGAAGCAGCGGTTGACGAAACGCTCGCCGAAGCGCTCCAGCGTTTGCTCGATGCGGCGGATATCCACGCTGTCTATACCATGACCAATGATCATGCAGCGGCCTTTCCGCGGGCGGCATCCATGTGGTGGCGCATGGTATTGATGGCTTGTTCCAGCCCCATGAAAATGGCCTCGCCGATCAGGAAATGGCCGATATTGAGCTCCAGGATGGTGGGGATGGCGGCGATGGGGCCGACAGTGTCGTAGGTCAGGCCATGGCCTGCATGGCATTCGAGGCCGAGCTCCTGGGCGATGCGGGCGGCCTGCTGGATGCGTTTCAGTTCGGCCATGTGGCGGGCTTTGTCGCCTGCGGTTTCGCAATAGGTGCCGGTGTGAAGCTCCACCACCGGGGCGCCGAGGGCCATGGCGACTTCCAGCTGATGCGCTTCGGGGTCCACGAACAGGGAAACGCGGATGCCTGCGGCCTTCAGCGGGTCGATGTAATCGGCCAGCAGGGCGCGTTGCCCGGCGACGTCCAAGCCGCCTTCGGTTGTGACTTCCTGGCGCTTCTCCGGCACCAGACAGACGGCGTGGGGTTTGGTGGCAAGCGCGATGGCGAGCATCTCGGGCGTGGCGGCCATTTCAAGGTTCAGCGGAACATTAAGATTATCGATCAATGCCTTGACATCACTGTCGGAAATATGCCTGCGATCCTCCCGCAAATGAGCGGTGATGCCGTCTGCACCGGCCTTGACGGCCAGCAGCGCGGCTTTCAGCGGGTCCGGATGGCGGTGGCCGCGGGCGTTGCGGATGGTCGCGACGTGGTCGATGTTGACGCCAAGGCGAAGTTTACTCATGCCTGGAACCTTTCGACGGATTGAACAACGGGCTTGGCGCGAAGCGAGGCGATGATGTTGTTGAGGTGGCGGACGTCCTTCACTTCGATGTCGATGAGCAGCTCGAAAAATTCGCTGGAGCGGTTGGCGATTTTCAGGTTGTTGATGTTGCCCAGATCCTGCGCGATGACGTTGGAGATGGTGGCCAGCGCCCCCGTCTCATGCGAGACCAGCGCGCGGATGCGGCTGACATGCTGAAGCGCGGCCTCCTGATTATCGCCTTCCCAGGCGACATCGAGCCAGCGCTCGGGCTGGTCGGCGTAATTCTCGAGCGTTTCGCAGTCAATGGTGTGGATGGTGACGCCCTTGCCGGTGGTGACGATGCCGACAATCTTATCGCCCGGGATGGGGTGACAGCATTTGGCGAAATGCATGGCCATGCCGGGGATGAGACCACGGATGGGAACCGCATGGCCGCCTTTGGGCTTTTCATCCCCTTGTTTGCGGAAGCGGGAAATGAGCGAAGGCTTGTTCTCTTCCTGTGCTTTGGTTTTGCGCTGCGCATGGCCGGGAAAGACGGCTTCCAGCACCTGGCCGCGGTTGAGATTTCCCTCGCCCACTTCGGCCAGCACATCGTCCACCGAATCCCTTGCCAGTATTTTCAGCGCGGGTTCGACGAGCTTGTCCTGATACTCATAGCCTTCGGTTCGGAAATATTTGCTGAGGATGGCGCGGCCGAGGTTGATGTATTCCGTGCGCTGCTGGGCGCGGACGAATTTGCGCACTTCCGCCCGCGCCTTGCCGGTGACGACAAAGCGCTCCCACGCGGGTGACGGAGTGGCGGTTTTGGAGCGAATGATGTCGACCTGGTCGCCATTCTGCAGCTGGTAGCGCAGCGGCACGATGCGGCCGTTGACCTTGGCGCCGACGCAGGTATTGCCGACGGCCGAGTGCACGGCAAAGGCGAAATCCACCGGGGTGGCATGTTTGGGCAGCGCGATCAGGTCGCCCTTGGGGGTGAAGCAGAAGACCTGGTCGTGGTACATCTCAAGCCGCGTATGCTCGAGCACGTCCTCGGGGTCGGAGGTTTCCTCCAGAATCTCCAGCAGCTCGCGCACCCAGCGGTATTGCTTGCCGTTCATTCTGAAATCGGCGTTCTGTTTGTAGCTCCAGTGCGCGGCGACCCCGTATTCGGCCTGGTCCTGCATGTCCTGCGTGCGGATCTGGATTTCCACGCGCTGGTTTTTAGGGCCCATCACGGTGGTGTGGATGGATTGATAGCCGTTGGGCTTGGGGGTGGAGATATAATCCTTAAAGCGGCCGGGAATCATGTGGTAATGCGCATGCACCACGCCGAGGGCCTTGTAACATTCGCCCACGTCATCGGCCATGACGCGGAAGGCCATGATGTCGCTGAGCTGTTCGAAGCTGATATTCTTGGATTCCATCTTCTTCCAGATGGAGAAGGGCCGTTTTTCGCGGCCGTAGAATTTCCCTCTGATGTCGTTCTTTTTCAGAACTTCGCCAATTTCTTCAAGGATGGCTTCCACCAGGGGCTGGCCTTCGCTGCGGAGGAAGCCGAGGCGGTTGATGATGGAGGTGCGGGCCTCCGGATGAAGCTCGGCAAAGGCGATGTCCTGCAACTCATCCTTCAGACGGCGCATGCCGATGCGCTCGGCCAGCGTGGCATAGATCTCCAGCGTTTCATAAGAGATGCGCTTACGCTTATCGGGGCTTTTGATGTAGTGCAGCGTGCGCATGTTGTGCAGCCGGTCGGCCAGCTTGACCAGCAGCACGCGGATGTCTTCGGAAATGGCCATCACCAGCTTGCGGAAATTCTCTGCCTGGCGAAGGGTTTCGGATTTATGCTCAAGCTTGGAGAGTTTGGTGACGCCATCCACCAGGCTGGCAATCTCCTCGCCAAACTCTTTGCGGATGTCGTCGATGGTGAGATTGGTGTCCTCCACCGTATCATGCAGGATGCCGGTGATGACCGAAGCGGTGTCGAGCTTCATCTCGGTCAGGATATTCGCAACCGCGAGCGGGTGCATGAAATAGGGATCACCGCTGGCGCGCATCTGGTGGCTATGGGCGTCCTTGGCAATGTCGTAGGCTTTGGCAAGCAAGGCGGTATCGGCCTGCGGATTGTAGGCGATCACCTTCTCGATCAGTTCCTGCTTAGCATCCATAAACAGCCATAATGCTGCATTGCAACAAACCCACTATACCACAGTTTCCCCTGTATTGCGAGATGGGGGAATTCAAGCGGCTCCATGATGAGTGGGCATCCACGGCCGAACGCCTGGATTAGTCGTCGAGATCAACGTTCTCGTCGTCAAAGGAGAGACCAGCCTCGTCCATGTCTTCCTCGGCGATTTTGGCGCCGGCGCCGGATTTCTGCTCGTTGGCGAAGGCATCTTCGATCTCGTTGCGCTTGGCGTCGTTCTCGTCGTCAGCCACAAAGCGCTCCATGGCAAATTTGTGCTGGAAGGACTGGGTCAGCGCCTCACGCAGGTTATCCACCGATACGGTGCCGTCGGCAATTTCACGCAGGGCTACCACGGCGTCCTTGTCGTTGTCACGCGCGATGGTGAGCTGGGCACCGGCGGAGATGTCCTTGGCGCGGCGGGCAGCAAGGGCTACCAGCTCATAGCGGCTGTGAACTTTCTCTACGCAATCTTCAACCGTGACGCGGGCCATGGAAAAACCTCAAAAAAGATGAAAAAGGATATTGCAAAACAGCCTGTTTTCTTAATGATGCAGCCAGCGAAACGCAAGGTTTTTCTTTATGATTCCGACTAAACCATCATTTGGGCAGGCCCCGCTGGATTGCCCCCTTTGCCCGCGTCTGGTGGCGTTTCGGGAGGCCAACCGGGCCAAATATCCTGGGTTTTTCAATAATCCGGTGCCTTCCTTCGGCAGCCTGGAGGCGGAATTTCTGGTGGTGGGGCTGGCGCCGGGCCTGAAAGGCGCCAACCAGACCGGGCGGCCGTTTACCGGGGATTACGCGGGCAAGGTGCTGTATGAGGCGCTTGCGCTGCATGGGTTTGGCAAGGGCACGTACCAGGAAAGGCCGGATGACGAGTTTACCCTGGTGAATTGCCGCATCACCAACGCGGTGCGCTGCGTACCGCCGGAAAACAAGCCCACACCGGAAGAAGCCATGACCTGCCGGCCGTTTCTGGAAGCGGAAATCGCGGCCATGCCGAAACTGAAGGTGATCCTGTCGCTCGGGCTGACCTCGCACGCGGCGGTGTGCAAGACGCTCAGCATCCGGCAGAGCCAGCACCCGTTCGGCCATGGCAAATGGTGGGATGTTTCCTATAAGGGCCGCACGGTACGGCTGATCGACAGCTACCATTCCTCGCGATACAATATTCAGACGAACCGCCTGACGCAGGGCATGTTCAACGACATCATCAAGCAGGTAAAGGCATGGCTGTAAGCAAGCAGAAAGCCGTATTGGTGACCGGTGCGGCCAAACGACTGGGGAAGGCCGTGGCGCTGGAATTTGCCGCGCATGGCTATGATGTGGCGCTGCATTACCACCATTCTCGCGATGAGGCGGAGCAGACGGCGGCGGATATTCGCAGCCTCGGCGTACAATGCCACCTGTATCAGCAGGATATGGCGGCCGTGGAGGATATGGACGGGCTAATGGCGCGCATAGCCAAAGACCTGCCCCATCTGACCGTGCTGGTGCAGGCGGCGGCCATGTTTGAGCCGAAGGCATTTCCAGAGATGGGCATCGAGGATTTCCGCCATCAGATGCGGGTAAATATGGAAGGGCCGCTGTTTCTGGCGCAGGCATTCGCCAAACGGGTGAAAAAGGGCGCGATCGTGCATTTTATCGATAATTACGTGGCAGAGCATCAGACGCGGTTTTTCTCCTATCTTCTCAGCAAGAAAAGCCTTCTGGAAGCCACAAAAATGCTGGCGGCCAACCTTGGGCCGGGCATCCGCGTGCATGGGGTGAGCCCAGGGCCGACCCTGCCCTCGCCCGGGTTTGACGAAGCCTATATCCGTGCCCGGGCGGAGAAAAACCCGCTGAAGCACCTCACCACACCAGAGGAAATCGCCAAAAGCGTGCTCTGGCTGGCGGAGACGGAGCACCTGACCGGGCAGATACTCACGCTGGACGGGGGAGAACATCTATGCTGGTGATCCATCTGCACAACATGAAGCTTGAGACGGTGCTGGGTGTGTATGACCATGAACGCAAGGATGCGCGAGAGATGGTGGCGCATCTGGACCTGTATGTGGAGAATGACGCCGCCTGCCTGAGCGACAGGCTTCAGGACACGGTGGATTATGACGAGGTGACCTTGCGCTTTCGCCAAGTGGCAGCGGCCAAGCCTTATTACCTGATCGAGCATCTGGCCCATAGTTTGCTGGAAAGCCTCACCGGCATGGCGCATCTGGCGCGGGCGGGCATTGAAATTCAGAAATACGGCTGTGTGAAAGGTGTGGAATATACAGCTGTGCGGCTGGAGAAGACCTATTCCAGAAAACGCCGCAGCCTGGCGGAGTAGCGCCACGGATTGCATTCATTAAAAAATTAACTTTCTGACCTATAATGCCATCAAACGGTGATGGCCTATGCAAGCTGCTGAAAATTACGGCATGATCGCGGATGAGTTGCAGAAACTCCTGCACAAAAACCTGCATCCTAACATGAAGGATGCGATTTTAAATCACCTTGAATTCCACCACATTCAAACCGCCATTGCGCAGCTTCCCGCCCATGAAATCGGCCATGTGCTGACGGGGCTGATGGGCATTTACCCTTATCAATCCCGCCTCTATTCCGAAGTCCATGCCATTTTTATCCAGATTTTCTTCGAACCGGACCGTTTCAGCGGCGAAGTGGCCAGACATGGCGGCCCGTTTGTGGAGCATGAGCAGTTCTGGCAAGACATGGCCGCCGACCGCATAACGCGCGATGCATTCATCGACCAGTTCATGCCTGTGTATGATGATCTCATCGAGCAGATTTATGAGGGTTGGGCACGCAATAAAATGCGCGATGCCGTGCTTGAAATTGCCGTGCTGGGCAATGTTCTGTCCCAAGCAGAGCTGAATGAAGCCAAAGAGCTTGACCGAAACGGCAATATCATCGCGCTCGACCAGCTTTATTCAGACATACGCATGGACATGCACAGCAAGCTGGAACCGCATGGCTGCCCGCTGCTTATCCCAAATGCCAAAGGCGGCCCTCCCAAGCAGATCCCCCTGGACCCTACCGTTTACGACAATTACCATTTGCTGCGCGGCTGGGTTTTGCAGCGGGATGCCGAACGGGCGGCGCATTTGCCTGACGATATTTCCTTTCAGGCCTTCAGCCCGTCAGCCGAAGTGAAGCAGGCTTTCCTCAGCGATGTGTTTTCCATGCTCGGACATGTGGCGCATTACATGCAGGAACACGGGCTTGATTTTGAAAATCCGTACGCCTATCTCGACATTCCGCTGATTGAGTTTGTCGCGCAGGAAAACACCCGCATTCAGCAGGTCTTCAACGAAATGGGCGCGGGTTATTAGACCGCAATATTATCAATCAGCCGCGCCTTGCCCATCCATGCGGCGGCCAGAAGGCGGGCGGGTTGGCCGGGCTTCCACGCCGTCAATGGTTCCAGGCTTTCGGCATCGGCCAGGCCAATGTAATCCACCTTGGCGAAGCCGGCCTTGATGAGTTTTTTGGAGGCCTGCTCCTGTTTATCGGCAATCTTGCCACCCTTATGGATGGCATCGCGCAGGGCTTGCAGCTCTTTATACAGCGCGGGCGCGGCGGCGCGCTCCTCCTTGCTCAGGTAGCGATTGCGCGAAGAGAGCGCGAGGCCGTCCGCTTCGCGCAGGGTCGGCACGCCCTGGATGGAGACGGGAATATCCAGATCACGCACCATGCGGCGGATGATGGCGAGCTGCTGAAAATCCTTCTCGCCGAAGAAGGCCATATCAGGACCAGTCTGAAGCAGCAGCTTGGCGACGATGGTGGCCACCCCGTCGAAATGGCCGGGGCGAAACGCGCCGCACCAGTGGGTTTTCAGGCCTTCCACCTGCACGCGGGTAGAGGCGCCTTCCGGATACATGGCTTCCACCGCCGGGGTGTAGATGGCATCCACGCCGTGTTTACGGCAGAGCTGAGTGTCGGATTCCAGCGTGCGGGGATAGGATGAGAAATCCTCATTCGGGCCGAATTGCGTAGGGTTGACGAAGATGCTGACCACCACCTTGGTGGCCTGCTTCTTTGCGGCCTCCACCAGCCCCATATGGCCGCTGTGCAGCGCCCCCATGGTCGGCACAATCGCCACCTTATGCCCCAGCCAGTGCCAGTGGGCGACTAAATCCTTCAATGATGTTGGTGTATCGGCCTGTTTCATGTTATTGCCACACGTTCCCTGACAAAACACCCTCCCTTTGGCAGTAAAAATGGCTTACCGCAAGCTTCATGACGCCTATAACCAATGGCTCGACACCGGCAGGATTCAGCCGGATGCGGGGCAATATGCCGTGGTGAACCGTCTGTCGCAGCTGCAAGACGAACTAGATGGGTATGCACCGCCCTCGCGCATCAAGGAAAGCATCCTGAAGCTGCTGCCGGTGGCGCCTGCACCCGCGCCGCGCGGTGTTTACATCCATGGCGATGTGGGACGCGGCAAATCCATGCTGATGGATTTGTTTTTTGAAACCGCGCCGGTGGAGAAAAAACGCCGCCAGCATTTTCACCAGTTCATGCGGGAAGTGCACCGGACCATCCATGAATGGCGCACCAAACATGGCGGCGAGGAAGATGCCGACCCCATTCTGCCCCTGGCGCGGCAGATACGCGATTCGACCTCCCTGCTGTGCCTGGATGAGCTGGAGGTGCATGACATCACCGATGCGATGATGCTGGCGCGGCTGTTCACGCTGCTGCTGAAGCGCGGCGTGGTGATGGTGTTCACCTCCAACCGCGCGCCGCATGCGCTTTATCCCAACGGGCTTCAGCGCGACCGGTTTTTGAAATTCATCGACGCGCTGGTGGAAAAAATCGACGTGGTGCATCTTGACAGCCCGCTGGATTACCGGCTGGGTAAGCTCAAGGCCATGCAGCGCACCTATGTGCACCCACTGGGCACTGCGGCGGATCAGTTCATGGAGCAGGCTTTTGCAAGCCTCACCAATCAGGCAAAACCGGAGCCCGCCGTGCTGGAAGTGAACGGCCGTCAGGTCACTCTGCCCCGCTGCCACCATAGCGTGGCATGGTGCGATTTTGACGATTTATGCGCCCAGCCCCTGGCCAGCCATGATTACCTGCAGCTTGCCGGGCAGTTCGACACGCTGCTGCTTTCCAACATCCCCGCGCTGAAGCCGGAGCAGCGCAATGAGGCGCGACGCTTCATCATGCTGATTGACGCGCTCTATGACCAGCGGGTAAAACTGGTGGCAACCGCCGAGACCGCGCCGGAAGGAATCTATAGCGGCCATAGCGGCCAGTTTGAATTTCACCGCACCGTGTCACGCCTGATGGACATGCAGACGGAGGCTTACCTAGGTGAGCCACATAAACGACCACAGCCAGCAAGCAATGCCGATGACGCAGCCGCATAATATCCAACGTATTTTACTCGCCCAGCCGCGCGGCTTCTGCGCGGGGGTGGAGCGTGCCATCTCGATTGTGGAAAAGGCGCTGGAGATTTATGGACCGCCGGTATATGTGCGCCACGAGATCGTCCACAATGCCTATGTGGTGGAAGACCTGCGGCGCAAGGGCGCGGTGTTCGTGCGCGAGGTGGATGAGATCCCGGCCGGGGGCATCACCGTGTTTTCCGCGCATGGAGTGTCGGAGAAGGTGGAGAGCAGCGCCAAGCTGCGCGAGCTGCCGGTCATCGACGCCACCTGCCCACTGGTGACGAAGGTGCATTACGAAGCCAAGCATTATGAGAAGGATGGACGCGAGATCGTCCTGATCGGCCATCAGGGCCACCCGGAGGTGGAAGGCACGAGCGGCCGCGTGAAGCAGACCGTGCATGTGATCGGCACGCCCGAGGAAGCCGAGAAGCTGGAGGTGAACAACCCCGATATGCTGGCCTATGTCACGCAGACGACCCTTAGTCTGGATGAAACGCGCGATGTGATCGCCGTGCTGACGCGTCGTTTTCCCAGCATCAAGGGGCCGGGTGAGAAGGATATCTGCTACGCCACGCAGAACCGCCAGAACGCCGTGCGCATGATGGCGCCGCATGTGCAGTTGCTGCTGGTGATCGGCGCGCCGAACAGCTCCAACTCCAACCGGCTGCGCGATCTGGGCGCGGAAATGGGCGTGAGGGCATTCCTGGTGCAAGGGGCACAGGAGGTTCAGCAGGAATGGCTTGCCGGTGTGACGCAGGTGGGCATCACTGCCGGGGCCAGCGCGCCGGAGCTGCTGGTGCAGCAGGTGATCGACCGGTTGAAGGAATGGTGCCCGGCGGCTGTGGTGGAAGGATTTGAGGGCATTGTGGAATCGGTGCATTTTAAATTGCCGCGCGAGGTGCGCAGCCCTATACTGCGCCCATCCACCGATAATGTAACCCAGGGAGCCGCATGATGAGCAAAACATCCGCCCTGTCCTTTTCCATCAACTGGCGCATGATGCCCGCCATGCTGTTTGTAGCGTTCGCCGTGCTGCTGGTGGTGGCCACCTACACACCCAAGGGCAAGCTCTTCGCTGCCTCCACCATGGAAGGCAAAACCATGCCGGCAATCACCGCCATGGCGGTGGATTTCGGCAAGCCGGTGGACCAGGCCGCACTCAAGGGCAAGCCTTATGTGGTGAACATGTTTGCCAGCTGGTGCACCCCCTGCCGCGAGGAACACGGCATCATCAAGCAAATGGCGGCATCGGGTATTCCGGTGGTGGGGCTCGCCTGGCAGGACAAGCCGGAAGAAGTGGAAAAATGGTTTTCCAAGGACGGCAATCCCTACAGCATGCTCGGCATGGATAATGAAGGCAAGGCCGCGACCGACCTCGGCATCACCGGCGTGCCGGAAACATTTGTAGTGGACGCCAATGGCGTGATCGTGTTCCATCTGGCCGGGCCGCTGGATGAGAAATGGGTCAGGCAGCATGTGGCCCCTTATTTCAAAAAATAACATGGGCCGTTTCTCCGCGCTGCTGATGGCAGCCTTGTGGTTATGCCTTTCACCCGCATTCGCCGACCAGTCCGCCGATGAGCAACGCGCGCAGAACCTGTTTCTTCAGGTGCGCTGTGTCACGTGCCAGAGTCAGTCCATCGCGGATTCCGGCGCGGCGATTGCGCATGACATGCGCGAGATGATTCGCGGTGAGATCGCCCAGGGAAAAAGCGATGAGGATATTCTCGCGCAGCTGCATGGCCGCTATGGTGACGCGGTGCTGATGAAGCCGCCCTTCTCGCCGCATACGGCATTGCTGTGGCTGGCGCCGCTGCTGGTGATGGCCATTGGAATCCTCATCATCGCACGAAGCCGAAAGGCGCAGCATTCATGATGACCTACGGCATGGTGACCCTGGTGTTGCTTGCGGCCACGGCGCTGCTGTGGGCGCTGCTGCGCCGGGCACGGCTTTCCACAACATCATGCGCGGGGCTTTGCCTGGTTTTTGCCCTGATGGCGGGTGGAAGCTACGCGATGCTGGGCAACCATGGAGTGATTGAACGCGAGCGGCAACAGGCCGCGCAGGCGGACGAAGAAGAGCGCCTGCTGAAGCTGGTGAATGACGAGCCGGGCAATGTGCAGGCCATGCTGGAACTTGGCGCGCTTTATCAGGGGCAAGAGCAGCATGCGCGGGCCACGCCGCTGTTTCGGCAGGCCGTGGTGTTGAGTAACGGCGACCCGGAAATCATTTCCCTTTATGGCGAATCGCTGGTGCTGGAAGCGGGTGGCAAAGTGACGGAGGATGCGAAGAAAGCCTTCGACATGGCCTTGCTGCAGGACCCCAAACAACCGCAGGGGCGCTTTTTCGAAGCGCTTTATGTGATGCAGCATGGCGAACCGATGAAGGCCATGCAGGTGTTCAAGCAATTGCGGAAGGAGCTGCCGGAAGGGCACCCGATGAAGGAGTGGCTGGATGGGATGGCGGCGAGTGTGGGGAGGTGATGAGGAGGATTAAGTAATAATCCTGATTACTTCTGCAACTCCAGAGAATAATAATTCAGGCTCCGGTTTGCTGCTTACCTCGCTAAGCCAGTATTTTCTGGCTCTATCATATGTTACCGAGAGGGGTTCGCTATCCCCTAACAAATGTCCAGCATCTGCTTCATGAATTTTTCCATCAACTTTAAATTCAATAATTTTTGATGGACCATTTAATTTTGCTTGCCATACTCTGGCATCATCCACAGTGCGTGCCATCCACATGCATGACTGGCGGGATGGTGCATCTGGAGCAGTATCTTTTCGCACCTCTTCCATAATTAATTCGCGAGCAAGCATAAGGTAATGACTTGCTACTTCGCACGCTATTTGAGGCAAATTTGGACACTGAACCTCACCATTTTTTACAGCATTTAAAAAACGTATCGCTTTACAGGGAATTTTTCCACTAGGTGTGTCCACCTCATAAACTCGCTCACCATTATAAAACCCAAAAAATGGATTTTGGCTTTTACCAACTGTTATTTGGCTTCCAACTATTAATTCAGGATGAGGGCTATAAGGAAGTTTTCGAGTTACGTGATACAGCTTTTTCATATGACTACTACTTTTGTCATTGGTATGCCCTTAGTCAGCACGAGGGATTGATTCGCGTCGTTTTGACGACGCTCACCCTCAAGGGGCGTCTCGCTGCGCTGCGACGTCCTCGGTTTGTCAGGCTTCGCCTGCAAACTCGAGTCGAACCCCAGCGGTGGTTAGACTCGACTCGTCACTCACCAAATAACAAAGGCCGCACGAGGCGGCCTTTGTTATTTGGTGGGCGACGAGGGATTCGAACCCCCGACCCTCTCGGTGTAAACGAGATGCTCTAACCAGCTGAGCTAGACGCCCTCCCAAAAGAGGTGCTTTCAATAACAGATTTTCGCCGAGAAGAAAGTGTTTTTTGTAAGAAGCCCCCTCACCCCAGCCCTCTCCCGCAAGGGGAGAGGGGGTAGCGCTCAGTGCTTCTGTTTGGGTAGAGAATGGATAACAGCTCCCTCTCCCCTTGTGGGAGAGGGCTGGGGTGAGGGGTTCCTGCGGATTCGCAGGGATTGCGGCTTGCATTCCTGCCCTATGGCAAACACTCGCTGGAATGACGATTTGGCGAAAGGCCGAAAAAAACAAGGCCCGCTTGCGCGGGCCTTGCATCTTCAGCAATGGCTGTCTGCAATTAAGCAGCGCGGCGCTTGCCAGCCGGAGCGTTGATGGCGTCTTTCAGAGCTTTACCAGCTTTGAATTTCGGCTGCTTGGAAGCCGGGATCTTGATCACGGCGCCGGTGCGCGGGTTGCGACCTTCGGTAGCAGCGCGCTGGGACACGGAGTAGGTGCCGAAGCCAACGATGCGTACTTCATCGCCATGGGACAGGGCGGAAACGATTGCTTGCTGAACCGCATCCACTGCTTTGGCAGCATCGGTTTTGGTGAAGCCGGTCAGTTGAGCAACTTTAGCTACGAGTTCGTTCTTGTTCACGGTAGTAACCTTTCTCTTGGGTGAAACCATTGACAAGGCGGAGACTAGCTAGCGTTTTTCGCTAAATCAAGCGGCGAATTGTCATAAAACCGCAAAAATGTGCAAAAAAACGCTGTTTTCTGCGCTTTTGAGTGATTCTAAGCGCAGCATGAACCTCTGCACCCCTTCATTTCCGTGCCTTTCGCCGTTTTTTATCTCGGACCAGAGACAAATTTATCACACAGGAAAAAATGCATTTCATATCACGCGCTTTGTGCATAACGCGCATATGTTTCCGCTTACACCGTGATGAATATGCATGATGAGAGAATGCGCTGTAACATGATGCAAAAAACCCACCGGCAAAAGCCGGTGGGTTCTCTGGAGAGTCACTCGATTTCTCTTAGTGCTTGATGAGCGAATCATCGTCCGTGCCATCGACGGCGGCTGCGGCGGCGAGCACTTCAGGGTCGGTCCATTGGCGGCGCTCGGGCTGGCGTTCCAGCGCATGCACCAGCACCTCATCCACGTTGGAAACGGGGATGATCTTCAGGCCCTTTTTCACCACATCCGGCAGCTCCTCAAGATCCTTCTCGTTCTCTTTGGGAATCACCACCGTTTCAATGCCACCGCGCAAGGCGGCAAGAAGTTTCTCCTTCAACCCGCCGATGGGCAGCACGTTGCCGCGCAGCGTCACCTCGCCCGTCATGGCAATGGTCTTTTTCACCGGGATGCCCGTGAGCACGGAGACGATGGTGGTCACCATGGCGATACCGGCAGAGGGGCCATCCTTAGGCGTGGCGCCTTCGGGCACGTGCACGTGGATGTCCTTGTTCTGATAGTCCGGCGGGATGATGCCGAAATCCAAGCAGCGGGAGCGCACGAAGCTCGATGCGGTCTGGATGGATTCCTTCATCACATCACCGAGCTTGCCGGTCACCGTCATTTTGCCCTTGCCGGGAATGGTGACGGCTTCGATCGACAGCAGGTCGCCGCCGACTTCGGTATAGGCAAGGCCGGTGGTGACGCCGATCTGGTTCTCCTCTTCGGCACGGCCGAAATCGAACTTGCGAACGCCGGCATATTCACCCAGATTTTTTGCCGTGATCTTGATCTTCTTTTTCTTGCCGGAGACAATGTCCTTCACCGCTTTGCGGGCCAGATTGGCCAGCTCGCGCTCAAGGTTACGCACACCGGACTCGCGGGTGTAATAGCGAATCAGATCGCGCAGCGCGGCATCGTCTATCTGCCATTCACCGGCCTGGATGCCGTGATGCTTGAGCTGCTTATCAATGAGATGCTGACGCGCGATGCCGATTTTCTCCTCTTCCGTGTAACCGGAAAGGCGGATGATCACCATACGGTCCAGCAGCGGGCGCGGCATGTTCATGCTGTTGGCGGTGGCGATGAACATCACCTGGGAGAGATCATAATCCACTTCCAGATAGTGATCGTTGAAGGTGGCGTTCTGTTCGGGGTCCAGCACCTCCAGCAATGCAGCAGCGGGGTCGCCACGGAAGTCGTTGCCCATCTTGTCGATCTCGTCGAGAAGGAAAAGCGGGTTGGAGGATTTGGCCTTTTTCATCGACTGGATGATTTTGCCGGGCATGGAGCCGATATAGGTGCGGCGGTGGCCGCGGATCTCGGCTTCATCGCGCACCCCACCCAGGGAGACGCGCACATAGTTGCGGCCGGTGGAACGGGCGATAGAACGCGCCAGCGAGGTTTTACCCACGCCGGGAGGGCCGACGAGGCAAAGGATCGGCCCCTTGAGGCTTTTGGTACGCTGCTGCACGGCGAGGTATTCCAGAATACGCTCTTTTACCTTCTCCAGCCCGAAGTGATCCTCATCAAGGATTTCCTCAGCCTGATTGACGTCGAGCTTCACCTGGGTGTTTTTCTTCCAGGGGATGTTGACGATCCAGTCCAGGTAATTGCGCAGCACGGTGGCCTCGGCGGACATGGGGCTCATGTTTTTGAGCTTTTTTAGTTCGGCGAAGGCTTTTTCTTTCGCTTCCTTGGACAGGCGGGTGCGCTTGATGCGTTTTTCCAGCTCGGCCAGTTCGTCCTGGCCTTCGTTGATGTCGCCCAATTCCTTCTGGATAGCCTTCATTTGCTCGTTCAGATAATACTCGCGCTGGGTTTTTTCCATCTGGCGCTTCACGCGGCTGCGGATGCGCTTTTCGGTGGCCAGCACGCCAATCTCGCCTTCCATCAGGCCGTAGACACGCTCAAGGCGCTCGGCCACGCTGGTGATCTCGAGTATCTGCTGCTTCTCGGCGATTTTTAGCATCATGTGGGAGGTGACAGTATCCGCCAGGCGTGCGCCTTCCTCAATCTGCGCGAGGGAGCCGAGGATCTCGGTCGGGATTTTGCGGTTGAGTTTGACATATTCCTCAAACTTAGCGACCACGGTGCGCATCAGAGCGCGCACATCGGCATCCTTGCCGTGGTCCTCTTCGATTTCGGTCACGCTGGCGCGGTAGAATTCATCATCCGTCACCAGCTCTTTAAGCTTGGCACGGCGCGCGCCTTCCACCAGCACCTTCACGGTGCCGTCGGGCAGTTTCAGCATCTGCAGGATGCTGGCAATGGTGCCGACCTGGTAAAGGTCCTTCTGGGTGGGATTATCCTTGCTGGCATCCTTCTGGGTCACCAGGAAGACTTTTTTCGTGCCCGCCACCACATGTTCCAGCGCCTTGACCGAACGGTCGCGCCCAACGAACAGGGGCACAATCATGCTGGGGAACACCACAATATCGCGCAGGGGGAGCACGGCGTATTGATTATCGTCGAAATCGCTCATAAAAGCCGCCTTTGTTATTCACTACCAATATAGGCCTGTGGCGGGCATGTTGCAATGCACCGCCCCAAAATAACAGAAAAACCTATGTATAACAGTTGCCTCCAGGCCAACTGACGCGGCAAAACGCAGAAATCCGTCGTTTCTTTATGACTATCACGTCAACAGCAGGATTTCCGCGCCTTTGGCGCCAATCCTAAAGATCAGTAAAAACTATGCCGTTTTGCGGTTGGGCACAAAGGCTTCTTTTTTGCCATTGCGGACCAGGCTCGCGGGGGATTTGCCGGTGATGGCGCCCTCGTCGATGATGACCTCGCTGATGTCGGTGTCGCCGGGGACTTCGTACATCAGGTCCATCAAGGAGCCTTCCACGATGGCGCGGAGGCCGCGGGCACCGGTTTTGCGCTTGATGGCTTCCTTGGCGATGGCGTCCAGCGCCTTCTCGGTGAAGGTGAGCTTGACGTTTTCCATGGAAAACAGGGCCTGGAACTGCTTGGTCAGCGCGTTTTTCGGCTCGGTCAGGATTTGTTTCAGCGCATCCTCGTTGAGGTCCGTCAGGGTGGCGATCACCGGCAGACGGCCTACGAATTCGGGGATCAGACCGAATTTCACCAGATCGTCCGGCTCGACATCCTTCAGGATATCGCCCGTGCGGCGGGTTTCCTCGCCACGCACGTCGGCACCGAACCCGATGGAGGTACCGCGGCCGCGGGCGGAGATAACTTTTTCAAGGCCGGCAAAGGCGCCGCCGCATACGAAAAGGATGTTGGAAGTGTCCACCTGCAGGAATTCCTGCTGGGGATGTTTGCGACCGCCCTGCGGGGGCACGGAGGCAACGGTGCCTTCCATGATTTTCAGCAAGGCCTGTTGAACGCCCTCGCCCGATACGTCGCGGGTGATGGAGGGATTCTCGGATTTGCGGGAGATTTTGTCGATCTCGTCGATATAGACGATGCCGCGCTGGGCTTTCTCCACGTTGTAATCCGCCGCCTGGAGAAGGCGCAGGATGATGTTTTCCACATCCTCGCCCACATAGCCGGCTTCGGTCAGCGTGGTGGCATCGGCCATGGTGAAGGGTACATCGATGATGCGGGCCAGCGTCTGGGCCAGCAGCGTTTTACCGCAGCCGGTCGGGCCGATGAGCAGGATGTTGGATTTGGCCAGCTCAACGTCCTTGTTGGTCTCCATGTGCGCCACGCGCTTGTAGTGGTTGTGAACAGCAACCGAGAGCGTGCGCTTGGCGGATTCCTGGCCGATGACGTAGTCGTCCAGCACCTTGAAGATGGTGTTGGGCTTCGGGATGCCGCCATCGGGGTTGAGGGTGCTTTTGCTTTCTTCCTTGATGATATCGACGCAGAGCTCCACGCATTCGTCGCAGATGAACACCGTTGGCCCTGCGATGAGCTTTTTCACCTCATGCTGGCTTTTACCGCAAAAAGAGCAGTAAAGGGTGCTTTTGGAGTCTTTTCCGGTGCGGGTCATGCGCTATCGCCTTTTGTAGCTTTCATTCCTATTTTAACAAGAAATCGTAAATAAACCTGCGCGGATTATTTGGATTTCTTCACTTCCTTGATTTCACCGCGCTTGTGCACGATTTCGTCGATCAGGCCGAATTTTTTGGCCTCTTCTGCGGACATGAAGTTATCACGCTCCATGGCACGCTCAATGGTCGCCAGTTTCTGGCCGGTATGCTTGACGTACATATCGTTCAGGCGCTTGCGGAGATTGAGTATCTCGCGGGCGTGAATTTCAATGTCGGTCGCCTGCCCGCGGGCGCCGCCGGAAGGCTGGTGAATCATCACGCGGGAGTTCGGCAGCGAAAAGCGCATGCCCGGCTCACCGGCCGTCAGCAGCAGCGAGCCCATGCTGGCCGCCTGCCCCACCACCAGGGTTGCCACTTTCGGCTTGATGTATTGCATTGTGTCGTAAATCGACAGGCCGGAGGTAACCACACCGCCCGGGCTGTTGATGTACATGTAAATCTCTTTATCGGGGTTTTCCGCTTCCAGGAACAGAAGCTGCGCCACGATGAGGGAAGCCATGCCGTCTTCCACACCGCCGGTAAGGAAGATGATACGCTCCTTCAGCAGGCGGGAGTAGATGTCGAACGCGCGCTCGCCGCGGGCGGTCTGCTCAACCACCATCGGCACGAGGTTATCGGTGATATCGTCAATGCGGCGTTCCATGCTCATCATGGGGGAATCTCCAAAAGTTATAGCCAAGCTATAGGGCAATAATTCTTAACCAATGATTAGCGCATGGCATTGTTTTGTGGAAGGGGGTTTTCGCCATATCTATGCATTATTGCCGTTTTGCATCGCAACATGTTGATATGCGAAGTGCCAAGCGGTTGAGTTTATTAAGGATGCCTCATTTGGCTTCATATAGGTGGCAACGCCCGCGTTGACGAGGGGCTGCCACGAATATTTTATCTACCCGGTTTTACTGGCCGGTTTTACTGGCCGGTTTTACTGGCCGGTTTTACTGGCCGGTTTTACTGGCCGAGCTTCTGCTTCAGCAGGTCGTTCACCGCACCCGGGTTGGCCTTGCCGCCGGAGAGCTTCATCACCTGGCCGACGAAAAAGCCGAAGAGCTTATCCTTGCCGCTGCGGTATTCGGCGACCTTGTCGGCATTCTCGGCAATAACCTGGTCGATGACGGCGGCAATGGCGCCGGTGTCGGTTACCTGCTTCAGGCCGCGCTCTTCCACGATGGCGGCGGCGTCCTGCCCGGTTTCCCACATGATGTCGAACACATCCTTGGCGATTTTGCCGGAGATGGTGTTGTCGGAAATCAGCTTGATGAGGCCGGCCAGCTTTTCCGGCGCGATCGGGCTTTGGTCGATTTCCACGCCTGCCTTGTTGAGGCGCGCGAAAAGCTCGGCAGTCATCCAGTTAGCGGCGAGTTTGGCATCGCTGGCCTGTTTCACCAGTTGCTCGAAATAATCGGCCGTGGCTTTTTCGGCCACCAGCACGCTGGCGTCGTAGGCGGTGAGGCCGTATTCGCTCATGTAGCGTTTCTTTTTCTGGTCGGGCAGTTCGGGCAGGCTGACGCGGATCGCATCGACGTAATCCTGCTTCAGGATAAGCGGCAGAAGGTCGGGGTCGGGGAAGTAGCGGTAATCATGCGCATCTTCCTTGCTGCGCATGGAGCGGGTCTCGCCCTTGCCGGAATCGAACAGGCGGGTTTCCTGAATGATGGTGCCGCCGGATTCCAGTATCTCCACCTGGCGCTGAGCTTCGAACTCGATGGCGCGCTGCAGGAAGCGCATGGAATTGAGGTTCTTGATCTCGCAGCGCGTGCCGAATTCCGCGCCCGGTTTGCGGACGGAGACGTTGGCATCGCAGCGCATGTTGCCTTTTTCCATGTCGGCTTCGCAGGTGCCGAGGTAGCGCAGGATGGCGCGGAGCTTTTTCATGAAGGCGGCGGCTTCCTGCGGGCTGCGCATATCCGGCTCGGTGACGATCTCCATCAGGGCGACGCCGCTGCGGTTCAGGTCGATATAGGTATAGCGGGGGCTGTGCTCGTGCAGGCTTTTGCCGGCATCCTGCTCCATGTGCAGACGGGTAATGCGTACCTGCTTGGTGGTGCCGTCTTCCATGTCGATGTCAATAAGCCCCTCGCCTACGATCGGCTGCTTGTACTGGGAGATCTGGTAGCCTTGCGGAAGATCGGCGTAGAAATAATTCTTGCGGTCGAACACGGATTGCAGGTTGATGACCGAGTTGAGGCCGAGGCCGGTTTTCACCGCCTGCTCGATGCAGAATTCGTTGATAACGGGGAGCATGCCGGGCATGGCGGCATCCACCAGCGACACATGCTGGTTGGGGTCGGCGCCGAAATCCGCCGCCGCGCCGGAAAAGAGCTTGGAGTTGGAAGCGATCTGCGCATGGACTTCCAGGCCGATGATGACTTCCCAGTCACCCGTGTTGCCTTTGACGATCATGCCTGTACTGGTGGTGGCGGTGTTCATGCTGCCATTCCTTTTGCCTTGTTGCCTGCCATGATGGCGGGGAGCGCGTTGAAGTCCGCGGCCTGTTCCATGATGCTGGCGATGTTGAGGATGCCGGCTTCGTCAAACGCGCGGCCAATCAATTGAAGGCCGAGCGGCAGGCCGCTGGGCGACAGACCGGCGGGGATGGAAATGCCCGGCAGGCCTGCGAGGCTTGCGGGCACGGTGAAGACGTCGTTGAGGTACATGGCGATAGGATCGTTCATTTTCTCACCGAGGGCGAACGCCGGGGATGGCGCCGTGGGAGCCAGGATAGCGTCCACCTTGGCATAGGCTTCGTGGAAGTCGCGGGCGATCAGCGCGCGCACCTTCTGCGCCTTGGTGTAGTAGGCGTCGTAATAACCGGCGGAAAGCACATAGGTACCGATCATCAGACGGCGTTTCACCTCGTAACCGAAGCCTGCGCCGCGGGTTTTCTCGTACATGTCGTTGAGGCCGTCGCCCTGATCCATCACACGCAGGCCGTAGCGGACGCCATCATAACGCGCGAGGTTGGAGGAGGCCTCGGCCGGGGCGATGATGTAATAGGTCGGAAGCGCGTAATGGGTGTGCGGCAAGGAGATATCGACGATCTCCGCCCCGGCATCCTTCAGCCAGGCGATGCCCTGCTGCCAGAGTTTTTCGATATCCTCGGGCATGCCATCCACGCGGTATTCCTTGGGAATGCCGATTTTCTTGCCTTTGATGCTGCCGGTGAGCTGGGCCTGCATATCCGGCACGGGCTGGGTGGCGGAGGTGGAATCTTTCGCATCGTGGCCGCACATGGCCTCCAGCATGATGGCGGCATCGCGCACGCTGCGGGTGATGACGCCTGCCTGGTCGAGCGAGCTGGCAAATGCCACCATGCCCCAGCGGGAGCAGCGGCCATAGGTCGGCTTGATGCCGACCGTACCGGTGAAAGCGGCGGGCTGGCGGATGGAGCCGCCGGTGTCGGAGGCAGTTGCACCCATGCAGAGGCGCGCGGCCACGGCGGCGGCGGAACCGCCGGAGGAACCGCCCGGGACGTAATCCTTGTTATCATCTTTGGATTTCCACGGACTTTTCACTGGGCCGTAGTAGCTGGTGCTGCTGGCGCTGCCCATGCCGAATTCGTCCATGTTGGTCTTGCCGAGCATCACGGCGCCGCTGTCGAACAGTTTGGCGGTGACGGTGGATTCGTAGGTCGGCTTGAAGCCGTCGAGAATGTGTGAGCAGGCAGTGGTAAGCACGCCCTTGGTGCAGAAGAGATCCTTGATGCCGACGGGGATGCCGAGCATCAGGGCTTTGTCGCCCTTGGCGATGCGGGCATCGGCGGCCTTGGCCTGCTGGATGGCAAGGTCGGCGGTGTCGGTGACGAAGGCGTTGAGGTCCTTATGCTCGGCGATGGCATCCAGGTGCGCACTCGTGAGTTCGACCGAGGTGATCTCTTTATTCGCCAGTTTTGTGCGGGCGTCGGCAATGGTGAGGTTGGTGAGGCTCATCTGGCTGTTTCCTATTCGATCACTTTGGGCACGGCGAAGCAGTTATGTTCCTTCGCGGGGGCGTTGGCGAGTACTGGCTCGGGGTTTTCGCCGTCGTTCACCACGTCTTTACGCAGCGGCAGCGACGTATCCACCACGCTGGCCAGCGGCTCCACGCCATCGGTATTGACCTGCGAGAGCTGCTCGATCCATTGCATGATGCCGCCGAGTTCTTTCACCAGCGATTGTTTTTCGTCATCCTTGAAGCGGATACGCGCGAGCTTCGCGATTTTTTCTACGGTTGCCAAATCCATGCGGGGACCTTTATTCGTAATAATACGGAAAACATGTCATAAACCGCCGATTCCCGATACGCAAGGTGCCTGATGCCGTTAGAACTCGCCGAATTTGCCAAGGCCATACGCCCAAACAGCCGTTTGATTGCGCTGGATGTGGGCACCAAGACCATCGGCGTGGCCTTAAGCGACCGCGCTTGGCAGATCGGCAGCCCGCTGAAAACCATCGAGCGTGGCAAGCTGAGCGTGGCGCTGGCGGAGCTTCAGGCCATCATCAAGGAGCAGGATGTGAGCGGCATTGCGGTGGGCTGGCCGCTGAACATGGATGGCAGCGAGGGCCCGCGATGCCAGGCGACGCGGGCGTTTGTGCGGGAATCCGAAGCGGTGTTGAAATTGCCGTTTTTGTTTTGGGATGAGCGGCTTTCCACCGTGGCGGTGGAACGGACGATGCTGGATGCGGACCTTTCGCGCGCGCGGCGGAAAGAGGTGGTGGATAAGATGGCGGCATCCTTCATGCTGCAGGGTGTGTTGGATAGATTGAGGAATTTATGAAGGAACTGGATTCCGGCCTTCGCCGGAATGACGTGGTTACTTATGCGACTTTGGCCGCTTCAGCGGAAACGCCGCCCAGGGCAATGCCCGATGACATGTCCAGCATGCGCTGGAGGGAGGCGGCGGCTTTGACGCGCACGGGCTCGGGCACAATGATTTCGGGGCCGCGGTTCTTCATGCAGAGGTAGAGTTTCTGCATGGTGTTGAGCTTCATGTAGGGGCAGTTGTTGCAATTGCAGTTGCCGTCCGCGCCGGGCACGGGGTGGAAGATGCTGCCGGCGGAGGCTTTCTGCATCTGGTGGATGATGCCCGGCTCGGTAAGGACGATGAATGCCTGCCCTGCCCGCTCGGCGGTGAAGCGCAGCAGCGAGGAGGTGGAGCCGATGTGGTGGGCGTGTTTCAGCAGCGCTTCCGGGCATTCCGGGTGGGCGATGACGTGGGCGTTCGGGTGGAGCGTGATGAGCTTCACCAGTTCTTTTTCGGAGAATTGCTCGTGCACGATGCAGGCGCCGTCCCACAGCAGCATGTCGCGGCCGGTTTTCTGGGAAAGATATCGGCCAAGATGACGGTCCGGGGCGAAGATAATGGGCTGGTTTTCGGGAATCTGGCGGATGATGGCCTCGGCGTTGGTGGAGGTCACGATGATGTCCGACAGGGCTTTTACTTCGGCCGAGCAGTTGATGTAGGTGAGCGCGATATGGTCCGGGTGGGCCTCGCGGAAGGCGCGGAAGGCATCCGGCGGGCAGCCGTGCTCAAGGGAGCAGCCGGCATTTAAATCGGGCAGAAGGACGGTTTTTTGAGGGCTGACGATCTTGGCGACCTCGGCCATGAAGCGCACACCGCAGAAGACAATGACCTCGGCATCCGTAGCCGCGGCCTTGCGCGAGAGATCCAGCGAATCGCCGATGAAATCCGCCATGTCCTGAATATCGCCCTCCTGGTAATAATGGGCCAGGATGACGGCGTTCATTTCTTTTTTCAGGTGGTGGATAGCGGATGCCACATCAAAGGAAGCATCGAATGTTTCATTCGGCGCGCCGGATGGTATTTCACCTGTAAAATCAAGCATTTCAGCTATTTCACCCGTAAAATGCGCGGCACGCGTTGAAAAGTTACACAGGCGAATTTGCCTGTAAAGTTGTGGCTATTACAGCATCCTAATGTTGCAAACCAGTAAAAACCATCGTGATTTATATGCATGGCTGCCATTCATGGGCTTTAGGAACTCCTTAACCGCACATTCCCTATATAGGTAGCCTGTCCTTTTATTTAAAGAAGCATGCAACACCGTTTCAAACGTTATCTGCCGCAAAGCTGGCTCAGGTCGGAATCGTCCCTGGCGCAGGATTTCGCGCTGGTTTCGGGCATTATTCTGTTTGTGGTGTTTTTTCTGGCCACCTGGATTGCCTGGGATGCGCGGCAGAACCTGGCGCATCAGGAGATCAGCCAGCTGGAGACCAACGCCAAACATATCAACCAACAGCTTGACGGGCTGGTGGATTCCACCGGTTACATCCTGCAATCGCTGGCGCGGCAGGTGGAGCTGTTCGGCGAGACGGACCACACGCAAATTGCCCGTCTGCTGACATCCTTCGACACCCGGCCGGATGTTTACGGGCTGTTCGCCTGGATCAACAAAAGCCAGATGATCAAAATCAGCAGCAATATGGGGGTGATCGAAATCCCGACCGTGGATGTTTCCGACGAGGAATATCAGCGCGAGGCGATGACATCGCCCTGGAAACCGCATGTGGGCCACCCGATCGGCAGTCGTCACGACCACCGCGATTTGCCGCTGGTGATCGGCCTGACGGACGATACGGGGCTTTATATCGGCACGCTCATCATGAGCCTGGATATCGACCGGCTGGTGCAGAATATCAGCAACAGCCAAGACCTTAGCCATTACAGCTTTGCCGTTTACAGCGCCATCAACAACGAGCTGCTGGGCGAGACCTCCGCCAATGAGCAGCTTGGCATCAAAAGCGTCTCCCAATTGCTGACGGCCAATACGGATATCGATATCGGAAAGGCGGCGGAGACCGGGGTAAGCCTGCACCGCGACAAGGATAGCGGCATGAAGATGCTGGTCTATCACCGCAAGGATGCGCCCTATATCGTGGCCATCGCCGAAAAGGACAGCATCAACATCGCAGGCATTATCCGCGCCATTGCGCCGCGCCTGCTGCAGATCGCTATTCCGGCGGGCTTTCTGCTGGGTGTGCTCTGGCTGATCCGCAAACGCCTGATACGTCCGGTCATCGCCCTTTCGGAGGCGGCCTCCTCGCTTGCCCGCGGGAATCAGCAGATCGATATTCCCATCGACGGGCCGGTGGAAATTACCCATCTTGCGCTCCAGCTTCAGCGCATCAAGGAATATATCCTTGAGCGCAAGATGATTGAGGAAGAGCTGAGGCGCAAAACGATTGCGCTGAAACATGCCAAGGAGGAATCCGAACTGGCGGACCGCACCAAGTCGGAATTCCTTGCCTGCATGAGCCATGAACTGCGCACGCCGCTGAACGCCATCATCGGGTTTTCGGACGTGATTCTGAAGCAATATTACGGCGACCTGAAGAACGCCAAATACGAGCAATATGTCACGGATATCCGCAATTCCGGCCAGCATCTGCTGGAGATCATCAACGACATTCTCGACCTGGCGAAGGTGGAAGCCGGCGCCATGGCGCTTTCGCAAAGCGAGACGGAACTGAAGCCGCTGGTGGAAAAAACCATGCGCCTGCTTTCCGAACGCGCCATGCATGCGGATTTGAAGATCGATACCGTCTATCCGGACAGCCCGCTGCCCAAGCTGCTGGTGGACCCGCTTCGCATCAAGCAGATCCTTATCAACCTGCTTTCCAACGCCATCAAGTTCACGCCCAAGGGTGGGCATATCGAGGTGAAGGTGGAATATCGCCCGCATCATCCGTTCCCGATTGCCATTCACATCAAGGATACGGGCATCGGCATGGCGCCGGAGGAGATCCCCATCGCGCTCAGTAAATTCGGCCAGGTGGAACGCGGCGGCGGAGGGCAAGGCTCCACCATGCCCCTGCCCGGCACCGGCCTCGGCCTGCCGCTTTCGCGTGAATTGATTCATCTGCACCAAGGTGAATTGACGATCCAGAGCGAGCCGAACAAAGGCACCACCGTGACGGTGACCCTGCCTGCGGCGCGCATCATCAGCGGCTAGATCAGGCCTGTTTGAGCAGCTTCAGTTTTTCACTCAGGCGCACTTCGTAATCATGGTCGAAACCGTGGCGAGCCTTCATGACTGCCTGCACTTCCTCCGGCGGCGTGACGCCGAAATTCCAGTAGAGAATGGTGGCGTGGTCTTCCAGTTCGATGGCATCGCCCTGATTGATGGCGGTTACGAAACCCAGCATGTTTTCGCACGGAATGGAAAGATAGGCATAGATATCCCGCGCCTGGGCATCCTTGCCGGAAAACAACAGATAAACGGGGGTGCCTTTTACATCCTGCCATTGTTTGAGCAGGTCGTCGCTCATGGGAGGAGCTTGTCTTTCGCCTGGTTGGCAAGCTCCGCGGCTTCGGCGGTGATGTTGTGGTCGGTAAAGCGGCGGTTGAAGAAGTCGGCCGCGCCGGAAATCATTTTCTCGGCGGATTTGAACGCGCCGGTATCCTTGAAGCGGTCATAGCCATCGTAATAGGAAACAAAGGCGATCATGGAGGCCACGGCGCCGGTTACGCCTGCAACCACCAGGCCCAGGGCCTTGCCGAATTCCTTGCGCTCATCCTTGAAGCCCAGCTGCGTGGCCACCACGAGCGGAATATCGTTCAGCAGGCTGATGACGCGGGCAGCGGCGCCAAGGCCGACGATGCGCGTCCAGCTTGGCTGGACCTTACCGGGTGATGCAGCGGGTTGCTTTGGCAGGTCGGACATGGGTTTCCCTTCAGAGCCTATACTCTAAGGTTTCCATGTGACAAGTCCATGACAATCAGGCTTTACAGGCAGGCTTTACAGGCCTTTACGCACCGCGATCATCTTTTTGAGTTCCGCAATGGCCTTGGCCGGGTTGAGGCCCTTGGGGCAGGTTTTCGCGCAGTTCATGATGGTGTGGCAACGGTAGAGGCGGAACGGGTCCTCAAGATTATCAAGACGTTCGCCGGTTTTCTCGTCGCGGCTGTCCACCGCCCAGCGGTAGGCATGCAGCAGGGCTGCCGGGCCGAGGTATTTGTCGCCGTTCCACCAATAGCTCGGGCAGCTGGTGGAGCAGCAGGCGCAGAGGATGCATTCGTAGGAACCGTCTAGTTTCTCGCGGTCTTCCGGCGATTGCAGGCGCTCGCGGCCAGAAGGCGGCGGGGTGTCGGCCTGAAGCCATGGCTCAACGGACTGATATTGCGCGTAGAAATGGGTCAGGTCGGGCACGAGGTCCTTGATGACTTCCATGTGCGGCAGCGGGTTGATGTTCACATCGCCCTTCACGTCCTCGATGGCCTTGGTGCAGGCCAGCGTGTTGGTGCCGTCGATGTTCATGGCGCAACTGCCGCAGATGCCTTCGCGGCAAGAGCGGCGGAAGGTGACGGTGGAATCCATCTCGCCTTTGATCTTAATCAGCGCATCCAGCACCATGGGGCCGCAATCGGCGGTATCGACCTCGAAGGAATCGATCTGCGGGTTGCCGCCTTCCTCGGGGTTCCAGCGGTAGATATTGAATTTTTTGACGCTTTTCGCGCCCGTTCTGGCTTTGACGGTTTTGCCTTTAACGGGGCGGGAGGCGCGGGGCAGACGGAGTTCAGCCATTCTATTTACTCCTAGTAAACGCGAGCTTTGGGCGGCACCGGTTTCACCTCGTTGCTGAGGGTATAGAGGTGCACGGGGCGGTAATCGATCTTCACCTTGCCCTTGTCACTGAGCCAGGCAATGGTGTGTTTCATCCAGTTTTTGTCGTCGCGGTCGGGGTAATCCTCCCGCGCATGGGCGCCACGGCTCTCCTTGCGGTTGGCGGCGCCGTGCATGGTGACGACGGCCTGAACCAGCAGGTTTTCCAGCTCAAGCGCTTCCACCAGGTCGCTGTTCCAGATGAGGCCGCGGTCTTTGATGCCGAGGTCCTGATAGGATTGCATGACGTTGTCGATGTGGGTGACGCCCTCTTTCAGCACGGCTTCCTCGCGGAACACGGCGGCGTGGTTCTGCATCACGCGCTGCATGTTGAGGCGGATCTCGGCGGTGGAGGATTTGCCGTTGGCCTGGCGGATGCGATCAAGCCGGGCGATGGCTTCCTCGCCCAGGTTGGCGGGTGCGGGCTTGTGCGATGCGCCGGGCTGGACCAGTTCCACCGCACGCTTGGCGGCGGCACGGCCGAACACGACGAGGTCGAGCAGCGAGTTGGAGCCCAGGCGGTTGGCGCCGTGCACGGACACGCAGGCAGCCTCGCCGATGGCCATCAGGCCGGGTACCACCGTATCGGGGTTGCCTTTTTTCAGCGTCACCACTTCGCCCTTATAATTGGTCGGGATGCCGCCCATGTTGTAGTGCACGGTCGGCAGCACGGGGATGGGCTGACGGGTCACGTCCACCCCGGCGAAGACTTTCGCCGTCTCGGCAATGCCGGGCAGACGGGCATGGATGATCTCCGGATCGAGGTGATCCAGGTGCAGGTAGATATGGTCCTTATTGGGGCCGACGCCGCGACCTTCGCGGATCTCAATCGTCATGGCACGAGAGACCACGTCACGCGAGGCAAGGTCTTTGGCGTGGGGAGCATAACGCTCCATGAAACGTTCGCCTTCGGAATTGACCAGGTAGCCGCCCTCGCCGCGCACGCCCTCGGTGATGAGGCAGCCTGCGCCGTAAACGCCGGTCGGGTGGAACTGAACGAATTCCATGTCCTGAAGCGGAATGCCCGCGCGCAGCGCCATGGCATTGCCATCGCCCGTGCAGGTGTGGGCAGACGTGCAGGAGAAATAGGCACGGCCATAGCCGCCGGTGGCCAGCACCACCTGGTGCGAGCGGAAGCGGTGAAGCGTGCCGTCTTCCAGGCAAAGGGCGATGACGCCGATGCAGGTGCCGTCGCTGTCCATCAGCAGGTCGAGCGCGAAATATTCCACGAAGAACTGCGCGTTGTATTTCAGCGACTGGGTGTAGAGCGTGTGCAGGATGGCGTGACCGGTGCGGTCGGCCGCGGCGCAGGTGCGCTGGGCGGCGGGGCCTTCGCCGTAATGGGTGGTCATGCCGCCAAAGGGGCGCTGGTAGATCTTGCCAGCCTCGGTACGGGAGAAAGGCACGCCGTAATGTTCAAGCTCGATCACCGAATCCACCGCGTTGCGGCACATGTATTCGATGGCGTCCTGATCGCCCAACCAGTCGGACCCTTTGATGGTGTCATACATGTGCCAGCGCCAGTCATCCTCGCCCATGTTGGCGAGCGCGGCGCTGATGCCACCCTGCGCTGCCACCGTATGGCTGCGGGTGGGAAATACCTTGGTGATGCAGGCCGTGTTCAGGCCTTCTGCCGCCATGCCGAGCGTGGCGCGCAAACCTGCGCCGCCCGCGCCAATCACCACAACGTCGTATTCATGATCGATAATTTTGTAGCTCATGATGATTCCCTATGCGCCGAGCAGATGCATTTTGATGATGGAGAGAACGCTGACCGCAGCCAGCAGGAAGGAAACGAACTTGATGAGGATGATGGAGGCCGTCTGCGTGAGATGGCAATGGACGTAATCCTCCACAATCACCTGAAGGCCGAGAAAGGCATGGTAGCACATGGTCCACATCAGCAGCGCCATGCCAATGGCGTTAAAGGGGGAAGCGAACCAGCCGATCATGGCTGCATGGCCGCCGCCGACCATGTGCAGCAGCGAATAGATAAACCAAAGGCCGAGCGGCACGATAGCCAGCGCGCTGATGCGCTGCACCCACCAGTGATGAACGCCGGATTTTGCCGAACCTAGGCCGCGAACGCGGGCGAGCGGGGTCATCAGGTGCATTACATCGCTCCCGTGTTTGCATGGTTGAAAACGCACCACCAGGTGCCGATGGTCATGAGCAGCGCCACCAGCACCGCCGCCACGCCGGATTTGGTCATGACAGGGATGGAAAAGCCCTTGCCCGCATCCCAAAAAAGGTGACGGATGCCGTTGCATAGGTGGTAATAGAAAGCCAGCGTCCAGCCCAGCAGGCAAAGACGGCCGACGGGATGCGCGAAAGCCGCCACGAGATTGTTATAGCAATCGGGCGAATAGGCGGCCGACCAGAGCCAGATGGTTAGCGGAATCAGCCCCACAGCCAGCGCAACGCCGGAAATGCGGTGAAGGATGGAAAGGGTCATGCTGATCTGCCAGCGGTAGATACCTATGTGCGGGGAAAGCGGTCTCGGTGATTTCCCGGCGCTGGTGGATGGCTGGCCCATGCATGTCCTCGCAGTTGTTTAGAATGATACTAAAACTTAGAATGGCTCTAAGCTGCCTGCGCGGAACTTACGCATGCGGCATGTGTTTTTCCAGCAAAAAAATTTATGAATCACTAACGCGGATGGTTTGACTCGAAAGTCGATTCATGCCATGTTTGCCGTGCGTTTCATTTTCAGTCAAAAACAGGGCAAATCAATGCTTACCACACGGGAAGGCATCAAGTCGCATATCATTGTAATTGGTAATGAAAAAGGCGGCTGCGGCAAGACGACCACCTCCGTGCACCTGGTTGCCGCCCTGCTTGACCTTGGTTTTCGCGTCGGTACGGTGGACTTGGATTCCCGACAGAAGAGCCTTTCCCGCTATTTCGAGAATCGCCGCCAGCATGTGTTCAAAAACGGCGTAAAACTGCCCATCCCGCAGCATCTGGTGATTGCCCGTTCGCCCTTCAACCATCTGGACGACGCCGAGGAGGACGAGCGCAACCGCCTGACGGAAGCCCTCACCCAGCTGGCGCTCGATAATGATTTTATCATCGTGGATTGCCCCGGCTCGGACCAGTATATGTCGCGCCTGGTGCACAGCATGGCCGACACGGTGATCACCCCTATCAATGACAGTTTCATCGATATGGATGTGCTGGCGCAGGTGAACCCGGAGACGTTTGAGATCGTCAAGCCGAGCATCTACAGCGAAATGCTGTGGGAGCAGAAGCTGATGAAAGCCAAGAACCAGGGCGGCGGCGTGGACTGGATCGTGATGCGCAACCGCCTGAGCAACCTGGATGCCAAGAACAAGCGCCGCGTGATGGATGTGCTGGAGCGCCTCTCGCGCCGCATCGGCTTTCGCCTGGCGCCGGGCTTCAGCGAGCGGGTGATCTTCCGCGAATTGTTTTTGCAGGGCCTGACGGTGATCGACGTGGTGCGCGCCGAGTCCGGCGTTTCCCTCAACCTGTCGCACATCGCCGCGCGTGAAGAAGTGCGCGAGCTGCTGCGCAGCCTGAAGATCGAGCGCGTGAATGAAGCGCTCCGCAAGCAGCTGGAAGAGGACATGAACAAAAAGAACATGGCCTACCAGAGCAGCGAATCGCTTCAGCAGACAGCCAATAGCGTGGGCGCGGCGGTGGAGGATACGGATGTGTCCACGAAGATTTCGCCGGCGCGGTTTTCCAGTGTTAGCGGCGCCGCTTAAAGCTAAATCTCACGCATATGAGCCATTATGCTCGAGTATTTTAGTGCCAGCTTCCTGTATAGCGCCCTCAAAGACTTTCTAAAAAATACAAAAATATCTGAAAGACTCATAGGTTCGAGTCCATTAGAAATTCTTGATAAACGCAATAAATGGCAAGCAGAGATCACCGAAAAGCTAAGAGAATTCCGCAAGCGCAAATTAGGTTGCGACGTCATTATTCATGATCTTAAGAGATTAGACGAATACCCAGACTCTTCTAATAGAGGTAAGAAAATTTCCCCTTGGTTCCGCGCGGGCTTAATGGACACCTACCATCGAGGGATACTTTTAGGTTTAAGCTGGGTTTCACTAATTCACGATCCAGTCACCCAAACATGGAGATATGCATCTTCAAATGAAGAAGGGAAAGTATTTTGTCTTGCAGGAAAAGTACCTTACGAAAACATTGCTTCAATTAATTGGGACGGCGATGATTACTATGGCATGCCTCACATATACTGTCATTTTAATCGCAGCAAAGGCCAACCTTATGAAGATATCGTTATTTGCGAAGGTATAGAAATAACCCACGTTCCTGATATGCCAGTATATAAGCACTACTCGGAAGTGGTGTCAGAGAAGGATGTGATAAAACTTAAAAAAGGGAAATCCGCGAACTTTTTTCAAGCTCGCAGATCCCATAACAAACAAACTTAAGCCGCAGCCTTATATTCCATTTTCTCCTCCGCCAATGCCTTCTGGAAGGAAGGACGGCTGCTGACTTCTTTCAGCAGGCGTTTGGTGTTGGGGCCGAAGGTGAAGCTTGTGTTGAGCCAGCCGGACCAGTTGGCGATGACGGTGATGAGGATGTCGGCGGCGGTGAGCTGGTCACCGGCGAGGTATGTGGTTTTGCCGAGCTGGGCTTCCATTTCATCCCAATAGCTCTGGATGGTTTTGAAGCTGGCTTCGGCAAAGGCTTTGGCGACTTCTTCCTGCAGGTTTTTGCGTGCCCAGAAGACCTTGCCATAGGCCGGGTGCACGGTGGCATTGGCATAGGCCAGCCATTCCAGCGCTTTGGCGCGGGCTTCGCCGTTGCCGGGCAGCAGCGGGCTCTGGTGCTTGTCCATCAGGTAGGTCATGATGGCCGCGCCTTCGCGGATGATAAGGCCGTCGTCGGACAGCACCGGCACGGCGCCACGTGGGTTTACTTTCAGCAATTCGGGGCTCTTGGTCTTACCGCCATCGTTGGTGGCGACGTTCTTGAGTTCCACGGGCTGGTTAATCTCGTTCAGCAGCACATGCACCGCCATGGAGCAGGCGCCGGGCATATAATAAAGCGTGTACATGGTGGGTCTCCTTTATGGGTTTGGCTGCATCATAGCGTGTGGTTATAAGAAAGCCATGCCCGACACTCCTCTCTTTTCTTTTGTCATTCCGGCGAAGGCCGGAACCCAGGCCCTTTGTTCAACCGCTTCCGTCTGTGAGGATGCACGGCCTGCTGGATTCCAGCTTTCGCTGGAATGACGGTTTTTTAGAACCGATCTCAGGTTGCAAAGAATTAATCTTGCGATGAAGCATCTCCAAGATGGGGGGGCGCATATGTTGCGCGTGTTGCAAATCAACCCCTCTATCAGGAGACTTACCATGAATGCACGTATCCTCGCTTCCGCCCTCGTTGGCGCTGCCGTTCTGGCCACCGGTGCTTTCGCTGCCGATGCTTCCCCCAAGATGAGCAAAGAGCAGATGAAATCCATCCAGTCCGAGTGCCATAAAGAGCATGGCAAAGACAAAACCGCTTACCGCGCTTGCGTCAAAGAGAAGCAAAAAGACGCCGCTGCCGCTTCCTCCACGGCTCCTGCCGCTGGTGAAGCTCCGGCTACCGGCACCGCTCAGTAAGCTCAGCCTTACGCGTGAACAGAACCGTGCATGGAACTTCCATGCACGGTTTTTGTTTTTACGGATGCCGTTAGCGTATAAAAACATGGTGTTCACCACAGACCAAGGGGCTGTTTATGCGCATTCTGGTGATTGAAGACGATGCCAGCCATGCGGGCTTTATCGTCACCGGGCTGAAACAGGCAGGCTACAATGTGGACCTTGCCAGGGACGGCATGGAAGGCCTCTACATGGCGACTGAAGAACATTACGACGCCATCATCGTGGACCGCATGCTGCCCAAGCTGGACGGGCTGGCGGTGATTCAAGCACTCAGGACATCGGGCAAGCAAACACCGGCGCTCATCCTGAGTTCGCTCAGCAAGGTGGAGGAGCGCATCAAGGGGTTGCGCCAGGGCGGGGACGATTACCTGACCAAGCCGTTTGAATTCGGCGAATTGCTGGCGCGCATCGAAACGCTGATCCGCCGGGGTGGCAACCAACAGCCCAACGAGCAGACCGTGCTTCTGGCCGACGATCTGGAAATGAACCTGCTGAAACGGGAAGTCACCCGCGCCAACAGGAAAATCGACCTGCAGAACAAGGAATTCCGCCTACTGGAATTCCTCATGCGCCGCCGCGGACAGGTGGTGACGCGCACCATGCTGCTGGAAGGCGTGTGGGATTTTCACTTCAGCCCGAGCACCAACATCATCGACGCGCAAATGAGCAAGCTGCGTCAGAAAATCGACAAGGGCCACACGCGGCCGCTTATCCAGACCGTGCGCGGCGCGGGATATAAACTCGATGCTTAGGCGCATCCAGCGCGAGCTGCGCTCCTTCTCCTTTCAGGCGGGGATGCTGTTCTTCGTGGTGCTGTGGGCGGCCATCCTCAGCCTGCGGCTGGTGAGCTATTACCAGTGGGTGAACACCACCACGCAGGATATCCGCGCCATTGTGCATGCGCATATGGTGGAGATGGACGAGGCCATGAAAAAATACGGGCTGAGTTATGTCAAGGAACTCGTTCCCGCCATTCTGGAAGACAGCGACGACCCGCACCTGTATCTGGCACTGAAGCTGCCGCCGGGCGGCAAAACCGCCGTCATCGGCAATATTCCCACCTGGCCCGCCTTACCGGCCATGCACCGCGAATGGCTGAATATTCCCTTGCCCACCGCCAGCGGCGACCAGACGCGGCACCTGCTGGGCAATATCGAGCATTTTAACAACGGCGCCAGCTTCATTGCTGCTTATGACACGGCACGCCTGAACGCGCTGCGGCAAAGCCTGCTGAAAGTGCTGGTGAGCGATGTGGTGTTCGCGCTGATCGCATCCCTGCTGGTGAGCATCGGCCTGGTGTGGCTGGTGAGCAGGCCGATTGCGCGCATCAACCGCGTGTGCGAGGAAGTGATGCTCGGGCATCTGGATTGCCGGGTGTCGGTGCGGGAACTGGATGACGAGGCGGATGATCAGTTCGGCAGGCTGGCGCACCATATCAACCGCATGCTGGACTGGATCGGCACTCTGCTGCGCAGCGTGCAGGATTCCAGCAACGCCATTGCGCACGACATGCGCACGCCGCTTAGCCGCCACCGGCTGGAACTGGTGGCGCTTTCACAAACCCCTTCCCTGCCAAAGGATGTCAAAGCAGGCATCCACCGTGCCATTGCGCGGGTGGATGGGCTGGTGGAAATGTTCGACCACATCCTGCGCATCGCGCAGGCGGAATCCCGCAGTTCCGGCGAAACATTCGAATTGCTTGACCTGTGCGCGCTCACGCGCGATGTGGCGGAATTCTACGCTTCGCTGATGGAAGAGCGCGGGCTTTCCTTGTCCATCGACGTGGCGGAAGAGGTAATGCCCATTAAAGGCGATCGGCAGTTTCTGAGCCAGGCCATCGTGAATTTGCTTGATAATGCCGCCAAATATTGCCCTGCAGGCGGGCATGTGGAAGTGGCGCTGGAAAAGAAGGCGAATGAAGCCATCATTACGGTGGCCGATAACGGGCCCGGTATTCCGCCGGAATGGCGCGAGCGCGCGAAGGAACGCTTCACACGGCTGGATGAGAGCCGCCATACGGAAGGCAGCGGTCTCGGCCTGAGCCTGGTGAACGCCGTTGCCGCCATGCATGGCGGCACGCTCAGCCTGACGGATAATGGACCAGGCTTAAGGGCGGAGCTGCGCTTGAAACGTGAATAGTATAACAAAAACGGGCATGGCTTTCGCCATGCCCGTGTCGTTCAATTCACCAAGCCGTTGCTGCGTTTAGCGAGCTGGCTGCGTGTTGGCATTGACAGCTGTGCGGCCATCACGGTTGGTGTTGAACTTGTTGAGGCGGTCGTAAGCATCCTTCACAGCCGGGCGAGCCTGCTCCCAGGTGAGCGTGGTGTTGCTGTGGGCCTTCATCCAGCCGGCGCGCAGCTCTTCGTCGCTGATCTGGTCGATCGGGCGGCCATTATAGGTGGTGTAAACATCGTAACCATAGCGGTAGGCGGGCTCGTAGGTCGTGTAGGTCGTGGTGGTGGTGGCATAGGGGCGCGTGTTATAGTTGCTGCGCCAGTAAGCCTCTTCCGCAGCCCAGTCAGCCGGGGTAACGGCGCGGGTGGTGGTCGTAGTGGTTTTAGCCACGACATCGACGGCCAGAGCGGGAACGGCGGCCGTGCCAAGCAGCGCGGTCACGAGGGCGGCATAGGTCATGTTTTTGGGGTTCAGCATGGGTAGCTCCTGTTGAATTGTTGTATGCGGGCATGGCCTGCATGTGTTGTAGGGAAAACTAAGCGCATGCCTATAAAGAGGAAATAAGCAGAGCGGCCTCTGCCGCTTAAAAAGCGATAAACAGGATTTGTTAACCTTTGGGCTTTAGCATGATTTCCTGGGCTTGTTTCATGCCCGCCATGCTTCAGGGGTTTTCATGAGCGTTTCATCCTGCACACCCAATCCTGCCGCTTACGCACAATTGCTGCGCGGCTTTCAGCAAAGCGGTGGCATGACGGCGGAAAACGGTCCATCTCCCCAACAAGGCGCGCCAGCAGCGCTTGCCACCTCCGCCCCAACAGGCGGCGCGGTATCACCGGCTGCACCGGTCACCTTTAGCCCGGCTGCGGGTAAGGTGCTGGATATCATGGTGTAGATCCCAGGCCGTCCATTAACATCAATAGCCCGGTGGACCTGCCACCGGGCTATTTTTATGAATGAATCTTTTCGGCATTCGCCGCCTTGCAGCCACTTAATCAGCGGGAGCAGACCGGCCCATTTCGCTTTCCGTTTTGGCGAGCCGGACCAGGTTTACGAATTCCGCCCGGTAACCAAAAGCATCCTTGCCACGGGCTCCGTCCGCCAATGCCACCACATCATCATAGCCGTAATGTGCCAGATGCGTATCGCCGCGCAGCAGTTGGCCAAAGCCCGCCACTGCTGTTGAAAAGCGCACATCGTCAGAGGCCTTGCTGATGTCGCCGATCTCCTGGGAGGCCGTAATGGGTGTGGTCATCAGCTTGCTTTCCTGGGCATCCGGCAATTTATAGCGGATCTTGAGGAAGGCATATTCTGCACCATGCTCGCGGTTGCTTTCATCCGCGTTGGTTTCGGGCGATTCCTTTTTGCCATAGCGCAGTTCATCCACTTGTGATTTGGCGCCTACCGGCGTGATTTCATAGATGGCTGTCACCGCGTGGCCAGAGCCAACATCCCCTGCATCCACCTTGTCGTTGTTGAAATCCTCGCGTTTGAGCTGGCGCGATTCGTAGCCAACCAACCGGTATGTCGACACCATGTTTGGGTTAAACTCCACCTGCAGCTTCACGTCTTTGGCGATGGTGAAGAGGGTGGAGCTGGCTTCTTCCACCAGCAGTTTGCGTGCCTCGCTGAGGTTGCTGATGTAGGACGCCGTACCGTTTCCATTTTGCGCCAGTTTTTGCATGAGGGCATCGTTGTAGTTGCCCGTCCCTACCCCAAGGATGGAAAGGAAAATGCCAGACTCGCGCTTTTTCGTGATGAAGTCCTGCAACTGGTTGGGATCGGTGATGCCGACATTGAAATCGCCATCCGTCGAGAGAATAACGCGGTTGACGGCTTTTTTATCGAAATGCGCCTGGGCCAGCTCGTAAGCCTGACGAATCCCCTCGCCTCCGGCCGTGCCACCGCCTGCGCCAAGGCTGTCGATCGCCTGGATGATTTTTGCCTTCTCGGAAATGTTTGTGGGCTCCAGCGCAATGCCGGTTCCATTCGCGTAGGTCACTATGCCCACTGTATCTTCAGGCTTGAGCTGATCCACCAGCATATGCAGCGCTGTTTTGACCAGCGGCAGACGGTCGGCACCGCTCATGGAGCCGGAGACATCTATCAGGAATACCAGGTTGGAGCGCGGCTTTTGCGTGGTGTTGATATCATATCCCTTGATGCCGATATGCAGCAGCTTGGAATCCTTGTTCCAGGGCGATGGGTATAGTGTGACCGTCGGCTTGAAGGGCTCTGCCTTGCTGCCCGGCAGTGGGTACTGATAGTCAAAATAATTGATCATTTCTTCGATACGTACGGCGTCCTTTGGTGGCAACTGGCCCGCATTGATGAGGCGGCGCACGAAGCTGTAAGAAGCGGTGTCCACATCCAGCGAAAAGGTTGATACGGGCTCCTCTTTGGCGATTTTCAGCGCATTGTCGTTGAAATGTTCAAAATTGCCGGTGCCGACTGCCGCTTGCGGGTATTGTTCCTGGTCACCCGCATCAAACCGCTGGCTGATGCCCGGGTTCATTGCAGGAACAGCGTATGAAGCTGCCCCACGCCCCTGTACCGACCCTGCCCCACCACTCGCATCTTTAGCCATTCGGTATTGGACCGCGGGTGCGGCGGATGGCAGCGGTGCAGGCGCAGGCATGGTGTTTATGGCAGCTTCAGCGATTTCCAAGGGAGCGTCAGCACGTTTTTCCTTCTGCAGGGCCTCCGTTTTCTGCTCTGTTGACGGGATGGTAGATTGGACCAGGGCAGAATCCGGCTCTGGTTTTGCGGTTGGCGCCTGGTATGCAACGATTGCCCCATCCGCCTTTTGGGCCGTTTTATCATCCACCGGAGGTGGTGGCGGCGGTGCGACCGCAGGCACGGGGTCAACCGTGGCCGTGGCTATTTCGATGGTTTCATCCGATGGTTTTTCCTGCTGCGCGACCACCCGTTGTGGCTCTGCCGACGTTGTTTCAGGCGATTTATTGACGGAATAATGGGTGGTGGCAACCGCCAGCACCGCGACGACGGCGGCGAATGAAACGGCTGGTATATATGCCTTTTTCATGGATAGACTCCTTATCATGTGTTCCCACACATTGGTGGGGTTAATGATAGGACGATCTATTTTGGTGGATCCTTGGGTCTTTTTTTCATGCTGGACGGAAAAAGCCTGCACGGCAGCGTCAATCGATTGCTTTTTAACGCTTTCATCCGGCAAGGGCACGTCCAACGACTGTAGCCTGTGTTTTAAATCCTTATCCTGCATGGCTATTCCCTGTCCTGGGTGACTCCGGCCTTGCGGTCATGAGTGGTTTGAGAAGTTTGCGGGCCTGAAAGATGCGCCACGAAATGGTCGTTTCCGCGCAACCCAATATGGCGGCCGCCTGTTTGTGGTTCATGTTTTCACCGAACACCAGGAGCACCGCATCGCGTATGCCTTCAGGCAGGCCATGGATGTGGCGGTAGGATTCGGCGGCAAGCAGTCTCTGTTCGGCATTTACCTCATCGGAGGCTGCATCGAACCCTTCGCTGAAGGCTATTTCACGGTTATTTACCCTCTCTCTGGCACGGCAATAATCCTTAGCCGCATTGATGGTGACGCGGTAAAGCCAGCTGGTGAATTTCGCTTCGCCACGATAACCGGAAAGCTTGGCAGCCAGAGCCATGCAAACCTCCTGCGCTATGTCCTGTGCATCATCACGGCGACCGCACCATTTGTACGCCACCTTGTAAATCAGCATGTAATTCTCTTCGATAAGGCGCGCGAATGCCTTGGCATCTCCCGCGGCGGCCAGCCTTACCAAATGCTCGTTATCCATTACTTCCATCTAAGGTATGACGGTGGCCGGATCGGAATCCTTTGAAACCTATTTAAGTCTTTGAAACCTAATTTAGGAAAGCGCCCGTGTAAATCACGATGCGGATCATATAGCGACATATGTGTCTATGAATGTAACGAGGGGAAAGGGCATGGCTAAGCGATGCATCGCCATCTATGATGGTGCAATCTTATTGCGTTGGGTCCCGTGAATATTGCTGCAAGTCCCTTTCACTTTATCGTTATCAGCCTGCTGCTGTTTACGGCATGGTCGGGCTATCATGCGTATGAGCCGGATGTATGGCTCATGGAGGCTGCGCCTGTGCTGATTGCTTTTGCGGTCTTCGCGCTGACGCAAAAACGGTTTCCATTCACCCCAATGACCTACTGGCTTTTATGGATTGGCGCGGTGTTTGTGCTGATAGGCGCGCATTATACCTATGCGCGGATGCCTTTGTTTGAATGGTTGAGGGAAAGCTGGCAGCTTCAGCGCAACCCTTATGACAGGGTCGGCCATTTTGTGCAGGGCTTCGTGCCGGCGATTTTCATCCGCGAGCTGATCATCCGCACCAGCCCGCTGAAAAAAGGCTGCTGGGTGTGGTTTCTCGCGCTCTGCTTCAGCATGGCGAAAAGCGCGACCTACGAATTGGCGGAATGGGCGGCGGCCATCACCTATGGAAAGGGCGCCGATGATTTTCTCGCCCTGCAGGGCGATCCCTGGGATGCGCAGCAGGACATGCTGATGGCCACCCTCGGTGCAGGCATGGCCCTGCTATTGCTTAGCCGCCGGCATGACCAGCAACTGGAGAAGCTGGCGAAGCCGAAAAAAGTTCCGCAGGGCAAAAGGATTGCGCCTTCGAAAAGCCGGCGGCCTTAGAAGAAATTTGCCGAAACTACGTGTTGGATGGATTCGCAGCGTTTAACGCTGCTACCCGAGCATCGAGTCGAACTGTATGAGATGGTGCCGACTATAGGATTCGAACCTACGACCCCCTCATTACGAATGAGGTGCTCTACCAGCTGAGCTAAGTCGGCACATACCCACGTGGACGGGCCAAATTGGGCGGCTGCTATAGCAGCTTATTTCACATCGCGCCAGACGATACGTTTGGCGATGTAGAAAAACACCGTGGCCAAAGCCAGGAAGACCATGATCTTCAGGCCCATCTGCTTGCGCTGCTCCATTTCCGGTTCAGCGGCCCATTGCAGGAAGTTGACCACGTCATGCGCCATCTGGTCAGGCGTGGCGGCGGTGCCATCCTGATACTCCAGCGCACCTTCGGCCAGCGGCGGTGGCATGCCGATGTTGTGACCCGGGAAATAGGGATTGTAATATTTTCCCTCGGGCACTTCCACACCGGCGGGAGCCTCGGCATAGCCGGTGATCAGCGAATAAACATAATTGGCACCGTCATGACGGGCCTTGACGATCAGCGACAGATCCGGCGGCAGGGCGCCGCCGTTGGAAGCGCGTGCGGCCTGGTCGTTGGCGAAGGGGGATTTGAACGCATCGGACGGGCGGCCCGGACGGTCGGCCGCTTCGCCATCGTCATTCAGCTCGGAATAGGTATATTCCGCCGCGATGGACTTGATCTCGCCTTCGGAAAACCCGATGGCGGCCAGATTGCGGAAATGCACACGCTTCATGGAATGGCAGGAAGCGCAGACCTGCTTATACACCTGATAACCACGCTGGACGGACGGCAGGTCGAAATGACCGGTAACGCCGTCGAACGCCCATTCCATCTGTTTTGGATGTTCGACATCGGAAGATGCGGCGGCGGGTTGCACGGCCATCAGCAGGCTTGCCACTGCGGCGGTGAACATCCCTTTTCTGGCCCATTTCATCGTCTGGTTGCTCCTCATGAGGCAATTCTCTTATTTGTAGGCTGCGCTGATGGAAACCGGCAGGGGCTTCGGCGTTTCACGCTTCGCCACCATCGGCATCACCACCAGGAAATGCGCGAAGTAATACAAGGTCGCCAGGCGCGCCACCGTGATATCCGGCAGGTAGGCGGATGCGTCTCCCGTCGGGATGACCAGAAGCCAGGCATGGATGCTCTGGCAGGCATCGCCTTTGCAGAAGGCGATCAGCGTGCCCCAATCCGGCGTTTGGGAACCGGCATAACCCAGAACCAGGCCAGTGACGACCAGCAGCCAGAAGAAGATGCGGTACATCGGGCGGTAGCTGCTGCTGCGAACCGGAGAGCGATCCAACCAGGGAATCACAAAGAGGATCAGGATGGCGGAGATCATCGCCACCACGCCGCCCAGCTTGTTGGGGATGGCGCGCAGGATGGCGTAGAACGGCAGGAAGTACCATTCCGGCACGATGTGCGCGGGGGTTACCATCGGGTCGGCCGGGATGTAGTTATCCGGGTGGCCGAGCACGTTGGGGTAGTAGAAAACAAAGGCCATAAACACCAGGAAGAAGATGCCGAAGCCGAACAGATCTTTCACCGTGTAATAAGGGTGAAAGGGGATGCTGTCCTTGTTACTTTTGATCTCCACGCCCGTGGGGTTGCTGGAACCGTGGATGTGCAGCGCCACAACATGCAGCGCCACCAGGGCGAAAATGATGAAGGGCAGCAGGTAATGCAGCGAGAAGAAGCGGTTGAGCGTGGGGTTATCCACGGAGAAGCCGCCCCACAGCCAGGTGACGATATGCTCGCCCACAAGCGGCACGGCAGAGAAGAGATTGGTGATCACGGTTGCGCCCCAGAAGCTCATCTGGCCCCATGGCAGTACATAACCCATGAAGGCGGTGGCCATCATGAGCAGGAAGATGACGATGCCGAACCACCAGATAAGCTCACGCGGTGCCTTGTAGGAACCGTAATAGAGCCCGCGGAGAATGTGGATGTAGACCACGGCGAAGAACATCGACGCGCCGACGGCATGTGTGTAACGCAGCAGCCAGCCGTAATTCACGTCGCGCATGATGCGTTCGACGGAGTCGAAGGCGAAGCTGACATGGGGGGTATATTGCATGGCCAGTACGATGCCGGTGATGATCTGCATCACCAGGCAGATGCCGGCGAGCGAGCCGAAATTCCACATGTAGCTGAGGTTTTTCGGGGCGCGGTATTCAGCGCTGTGGCGCAGGAAGGAGAAAATCGGCAGGCGGTATTCGATCCAGTCGCAAATGCCCTGCTTGGGCGTGGCGTCGGAAGCGTGTTTAGGAGTGGCCATTGCGTTAACCCTTAACCGATCTTGATTTTCGTATCGTTCAGAAATGCGTATTCCGGCACGGCCAGATTAGCGGGAGCCGGGCCCTTGCGGATGCGGCCGGAGGTGTCGTAATGTGAGCCGTGGCAGGGGCAGAGCCAGCCGCCGAAATCGCCGGATTCGCCAATCGGCACGCAACCCAGGTGGGTGCAGACGCCGACCAGAACCAGCCAGGCTTCCTTGCCGGGCTTCACGCGGTCGGAATCCTGCTGCGGGTCGCGAAGCTCGCCGAGGTTCACGGCGCGCGCCTCTTCAATCTCCTTGGCCGTACGGTGACGGATGAAGACCGGCTTGCCACGCCACATCACGCGGATGGACTGGCCTTCGGCTACTTTGGAAATATCCACCTCGGTGGAGGCCATGGCCAATACATCCTGCGAAGGATTGAGGCTGTCGATCAACGGCCAGGCAGCGGTGGCTGCGGCCAGACCGCCCATGGCGGTTGCGGTGAGGACCAGAAAATCGCGGCGTTTGCCATCCGTCTGGTCGGCAGAGTGTGCGGTGTTTGCCGCGGTCGGGCTTTTGCTTGCAGCCATAAATCCAGCTATAACAATAGATTGCTTTTTACCGTGCCGGGCGTAGTTCGCCAAGCGGCTGCAACATAGCGATTCATGCGCGTCGCTGCAACATCTTGTTGCCATTTTCCCTTTTTACACACTACGCTGTGGCTCCATCGTTGCAGGAATGCTTCACTTACATGGTCGCCCTCGCCCTTTATCAGCCAGATATCGCCGCCAATACCGGCACCATCGCACGTTTGTGCGCCTGCATGGGAGTGACGCTGCATGTGATTGAACCCTGCGGCTTTCCCTTTAATGATGCCAAGTTCAAACGCGCCGCCATGGATTACTGGAGCCGGGTGAAGCTGGTGCGGCATCCGCACTGGTCGTCTTTCATTGAGCAGGTTAAACGTGAGGGGGCGCGGCTGGTGCTGATGGAGACGGGGCACGAGACGGAGCTCTATGACTTCGCCTTTCAGCCCGATGACATTATCTTATTAGGGCGCGAAAGCGCTGGCACACCGCCGGAGATTGCCGAACAGACCGATGCCTGGGTGGGGTTGAGCATGGCGGGTGGAGAACGCTCGCTCAACGTGGCCATTGCGGCGGGCATGGCGCTGGGAGAAGCGATGCGGCAGGTGCGGCATAAGGCTTGACGCAGGCAAGCGCTTTGTGGCAAGCCCTCCTTACTTATAAGGACAGCATCATGACCGCCCTCGCCCATTCGCCGACCCATTCCCTGGAAGAGAAGCAGACACGCGCACGCGCGTGGTTCCGCGATTTGCGGGACCAGATCTGCACGGCGTTCGAGGCGTTGGAAGATGAACTGAGCGAAAGCGACAAGCCAGCCGGACGCTTTGTGCGTACGCCGTGGGACCGCCCGGCAGGCGGTGGCGGTGAAATGAGCGTCATGAAAGGCCGGGTATTTGAGAAGGTGGGCGTGAACATCTCCACCGTCTATGGTGAGTTTTCGGAGCAGTTCCGCAAGGAAATCCCCGGTGCGGCGGAGGACCCGCGCTTCTGGGCCAGCGGCATTTCGCTGGTGGCGCATATGTGTTCGCCCAAGGTACCGGCGGTGCATATGAACACGCGCTTCATCTGCACCACCAAAACCTGGTTCGGCGGGGGCATGGACCTGACGCCGATGCGCGAGAATGCGCATGACACGGAATTTTTCCACGGGCAGATCAAAAGCATGTGCGACCGGCACAGCACGGCTTACTATCCGAAATTCAAGCAATGGTGCGATGAGTATTTCTACCTCAAGCACCGCAAGGAGCCGCGCGGCGTGGGAGGCATTTTTTATGATTATGTGGATAGCGGCGACTGGGAGGCGGACCTCGCCTTCACGCAGGATGTGGGGCGCTGCTTCAAGGAAACCTATGTGGAACTGGTGAAGCGCCACCTGCACGAAGGCTGGACAGCGGAAGACCGCGAGCATCAGTTGCAGCGGCGCGGGCGCTATGTGGAGTTCAACCTGCTCTATGACAGGGGCACGAAATTCGGCCTAATGACGGACGGCAATGTGGATGCGATTCTGATGTCCATGCCGCCAGAGGCGAAGTGGTAGATTACTGCTTTGCCGCAGTGAAATTGACCGGAATGCGGAAGGCAAGCTGGTCGCCCGGCGGGTAATCGGTCGGTACGGGCGGCACCGGGTTGGCGCGGCGGATCATGTCCATCACGGCCTTATCGAGGATGGATTGACCGGTGCGTTTTTCAAGGCGGCTGAAGAGGATATTCCCGCCACGATCAATACGGATATAGACCAAGGCACGGCCGCTCATGCCTTTGTTCAGGGCTTCCTCCGGCATGCGGCGATGCTGCTCGATCCAGCCGGAGAGCAGTTGTTCATAGCGCGACACCACGAGGGCCGCGGCTTTTTGCTGTTCGGTGGTGACGCCGGGCTGACCGCGCACCATGCGGATGCCCTGCCCGCTCCCCGCACCGGATGCCGCATCGGCATTGCCCTGCACAGCGGCAGACATTTTTACACGTTTTTCCTGCACGGTTTCCACCTTGCCGAGGGAGGCGCTGGTATTGCCGGTTTGCGTATCGGCCGCGGCATTTTCAAGCGCGGGGGCTTCCGGCTTGGGTACGGGAACGGCATTGACGCCATGCGCGGGTTTCGCCAGAGGGGTCGGCTCGGATGCAGGCTTTTGCGATTCGTCCATCTCACGCGCCATGGCCATGGCGTTTTCCATATGGCTTCCAGCCGACGCGGGCTCTTCATTCGCCTCAGGCGTGGCGGCCATTTCCATGCCATTGCCGGGTGCGGCTTCCTCCGGCAAAGCGACGGTCGCATTGGCTGGCGGCGGTGTGTTGACGAGAATCTCTCCGCCCTGGCTCAGGCGCATCTGGATGGTTTGCACCGTCACCTTGTTCACGGCCTGCAGCAGGGAGGATATCCACGGGCTGAAGGCAAGGATGTGCATGATGACCAGCACCCCGACGATGATGCCCCACTGGCGCAGGGTAATGGTGGGGTTGTCGAGCTCGGTCCAGTTTGGCTGCGTGCCGGAGCGGGTGGTCATAACGCCCCTCCCGCCTGCACCGGCGCAGAGACGGGTTTGCCGTCCTTGCCTTTGGTAGTGATGGAAATATTCACCGCGCCGGAGCGCTTGATGGCCTGCATGGCTTCAATCATCTTATTGGCATCCAGCCGGGCATCGGCTTTAATGGAGACGGCGGCCCCGGGATTTTTACGCATCATCTGGGTGAGGACGGATTCCAGCGCCGTGGCGGTGACAGGCTCGTAATTGACGGTAATCATGCCGTCATACGCAAGGGACACCATGATTTCACCCGGCTGGACCAGCACCGTGCTTTGCGCCTGCGGCAGTTGAACATCAACCGGATCGTATGGCTCGAAACGGCCCGCGATAATAAAGAAGGAAAGCAGCAGGAAGATCACGTTGATGAGTGTGATCATCTGAGGGATGCGTTTGCCGCGATGGTTGTTGCGGGCGAATTCCATCTTAATAGCTCCAGGATGAGAGCGAGACGTTCTGGCCGCCCGCCTTGTAAACGGCATCCATCACGCTGATGAGCTCCTGCACCGTGGTGCCTTGGGTGTTCATCACCACGATATGACGGCTTTTGTCGGCAGCCAGGCTTTGCGTGACGGCGGAGCCCAGCTCGCTGATGTCGATCTTGCGGTCGTCGAAGAAAATGCGCCCACGCTCGGCGGCCACCACCACGAGGGGATTATCATTCAACGGCACGGCGCTGGCGCTGCCCGCGGCAGGCAGGGTGATCTCCATGGATTCCGCCCGTTCGAAGCTGGCGGTCAGCATGAAGAATATCACCAGCAGAATCATCACATCCACAAGCGATGTGATGATGATGCCTTGCTGATAGCGTTTGGCGCGGACGAACTCCATGATCCCCTGCCCTGCTTAACCGGCGGCGCGCGCAGGATATCCATAAGCGGCAACCGGCTGGCCAACGGGTTGAGCATGGGCCGGCTGGGATTGTTGCGCCTGCGGCTGACGCAGCGGCGGCATGGACTGATAGGTCGGCTGCTCCACCGCAGCGGACTGCGGCACGGAATACGGCGCAGCCTGAACGCCGGTGTTGCCTGCGTGTTGGGCGATCATGACGTCTTTTTCAATAATACGGGTCACCACGTCGCGCATTTGCGTGCGGAAGCGCTCGATGAAGCCGTCCAGCCAATAAAAGGCTGCCATGGCGGGAATGGCGATCATCAGGCCGCCTGCCGTGGTGAGCAGCGCTTCCCAGATGCCACCAGCGAGAACGGACGGGTCCACCCTGCTGCCAGCGCCCTGGAGTGTGGCGAAGGCCTTGACCATGCCAATGACCGTGCCGAGCAGGCCGAGGAGCGGGGCGATGTTGGAGGCCATTTCCAGGCCTTTCATGTGCGTTTCCAGATTATGGAGCGCGGCATTGCCCACGCGCTGAATTTCCGCGTAGCGCTTGGCGGGCGTGAGGTCCGGCTTTTGAATGGCGGCGAAGGTGGCGGCGATTACCTGCCCCATCGGCGTGGCGTCGTTGCGGGCATGGCGCTTGGCCTTGGTGACTTCTTCGGCTTCGAGCAGCAGCATCACCTCATCGGCAATCGGGTTGCCGCCAAACAGGCGCGCGTTGTAAAACTGATAAGCTTTCAGCGAGATGAGGGCGAGGCTGTAGACCGAAAGGCCCATCAGCAGCACCATGACAAACCCGCCTTTATCAAAGAGTAATCCTATTGAATCGGCCAGTGACATGATGCCTCCCTACATTTAGTCGTCACGATTTCCATGCATGCATATTAGCTGAACTCACGCAGGTTGCAACGGTGGGTATGTGACTATTGAATCATTTTTCATTGCGGCGTAATCATGTGGCTGATTTGCACCAGTGAAAGATCAGGCTTTGCCAAAGAAAACAGTTTTGAAACGCCCCAGCCAGACGGAAGCCGAAGACGCCGTGCGCACCCTGCTCGCCTGGGCGGGGGACGACCCCAGCCGTGAAGGATTGATCGACACGCCCAAGCGCGTGGCGAAATCCTATGCCGACCTGTTCATGGGATACGGCATGGACCCGGCCGAGATTCTGGCGCGTACCTTTGAGGAAATTGACGGGTATGACGAGATGGTGGTGCTGCGCGATATCGAGTTCGAATCGCATTGCGAGCATCACATGCTGCCCATCATCGGCAAAGCGCATGTGGCCTATCTGCCAGATAAGCGCGTGGTCGGCATCAGCAAGCTGGCGCGCGTGGTGGATGCCTTCGCACGCCGTTTGCAGATTCAGGAAAAAATGACCGCGCAGATCGCCACCGTCATCAATGACGTGCTGAAGCCCAAGGGCGTGGGCGTGGTGGTGGAAGCCACGCACCAGTGCATGTCCATCCGAGGGGTGCATAAAACGGGCGTGAGCATGATCACCAGCCACATGGTGGGGCGGTTTCGCAGCGATGCGCGCACGCGTCAGGAATTCTTAAGCCTTATCGGGCAGGATGCCGGCAGGCATGGCGCCAGGTAATGCTTATTTTACCGCATAACAGGGAGAAGCATCCATGAACCCTATCGTGTATCTGGCCTACCAGATCATTAATCTCTACAGTTTTATCGTCTTCATCTGGCTGCTTATCAGTATGCTGGTGAGCTTTCGCGTGCTGCGGCTGACGCACCCGATCGTGCATGCCATCTATGACGGTCTTGGCCGCATTGTAGAACCGGCCATTGCCTATATCCGGCGCTATGTGCCACCTTATAACGGGTTCGATCTGGCATCGCTGGTGCTGCTGCTCGGCCTGAACTTCATCAGCTATTGTCTGGTTTATTTCTTCGGCTAGGCCAGTTGCATACAGCCGCCCGGCTTCACCACCCGTTTGATGGAAGACGGATATTGCGTGAGCTTGCTGGCCGGGCGGATGGGGCGCGGGGCGAAGCCACCGCCGCAATTGGGGCAGACGCCGTTTAACACTGTATCCACGCAACGGGCGCAGAAGGTGCACTCAAAGCTGCAGATGCGCGCCTCGGCGGAATCGGGCGGGAGGTCCCTGTCGCAGCATTCGCAGTTGGGGCGGATCTCCAGCATATCAATAGACGAACAGGTGTACCTCGGGCGAGGTGACATAAGGGCTGGTCTGGGATGACAGGCGCATGCGGCTGTCGGGCATGCCCATCTGCTTCATGCTAGCCATTACCTGCTGGCCGTATTTACGGGTGTTTTCGATCAACTGGGTGTTTTGCATCTGGTCGATGCCTTCCGGCGCGACCGCCACCACGTCGAACTGCATGTTGGGGTTGGCTTCCAGCGCCTTGCTCATGACCATGTAAAGCGACTGCTCGTAATGCACCACGGGCTGCTGGAAACGCACCACCAGCAGGGGCTTGCCCATCGTCTCCTCCGCCAGGGCGGGAGCGGCCAGCAAGGATAAGGCCAAACAGCATGCGGCGATGACGCGCTTCATTTCACACTCTCCTGCGTTACCTTGTTACGTCCACCCTTCTTGGAACGGTATAAGGCATCATCGGCGCGGGTGACAAACAGATTGGCCGTATCATCCGGCTTGAGGGACGCCACGCCGAGCGAGATGGTCACCTCCTGCAGCTTCTCATTATTATCCTTACGGATAAAGCGTTTATTGGCGACCGATTTACGCAGGTTTTCCGCCACGGCAAGCCCGCCCGCCAGCGGCGTGTTGGGCAACAGAATGGCGAATTCCTCCCCGCCGAAACGGGCCACCACATCCTTGCCGCGCACGGATTCCACCAGCACGCGCGCCACGCCTTTGAGCACCTCGTCGCCCACCATGTGGCCGTATTTATCGTTGAAATCCTTGAAATTATCGATATCGAGCATCAGCAGGCACATTTCCTGTCCATCCGCCCGGGTGATGGCCATCATGTCGTCCAGCTTACGGTCGAACGCCTTGCGGTTATCGACGCTGGTGAGGAAATCCTTCTGCGCCTCGGCGGTGATTTTTTCCAGGTCGCGCCGCAGCGACTGCACTTCCTTGGAGGAGGCCTGCAGCCTGGTGGACAGGTTCTGGCTATGGCTTTGCAGCTCCTTGGTCTTGTTGATGATGGCATCGGCCACCTCGCGCAGCTCCTTTATATGGAGATGGCCGGAAAGATCCTTGACCGTCTCATCCATGTCGCGGCTGTAATTGCTGGTGTTCTGCGTCATGCCGTCCATCAGGGCGATGGCGTGCTGCATCAGCGCATGGGCATCGCGCCGGGCCTGCTCCACCACGGCATGGTCGATGTTCTCTGCCACAAAACGGCTGTTGAGGTAATCGCAGAAAGCGTCGTCGATTTTACGTTTGTTCTGAAGCGCCTGATTAATTTCAACGGCCAGGGCCTTGTTGCTGCCTTCGCTGTAATAAAACCAGACCGCGTAATGCTCAGGCGTCGGCGTGATGCCGTGGGTTGCCATCATGGCCAGCGCCATCTTGGCAATTTCGGTGGTGTCGAGCGGTTTCACGGCGGGCTTTGTACTCATATGAGCCATTAAACTAGCGCGTGGGCGTATCAGAGACAAGCAGTTCCATCTGCTGTGGATGGGTGAGTTCGATCATCGGGCCGTTTTTGGGGAATATCCAGCCGTGGATGCGGATGCGGCGGCCTTCCCAATCCTGGGGGTGGAGGTCTGAAGATGAGAATCGTTTTACGTTCTTGCGGTCGATGAAGATGGTGAAATCCGTTTTCCAGTCCTCACCGAAATTGAGGTACCAGTGGCCCTTTACCTTGGCCACATGACGAATGACGCCTTCCACCACGCGGTACTGGCCGTCGCCCTGCCCTGCGGTTTCGGCTGTCAATGGCCGGTAGGCGGGCAATTGCCAGAGGCCTTTTCCGGCGGCGCGGGCAGCCGCTTCGGCCTTGAGGAATTCCGAGATATGGGCGGTGTTGTTGGGAAAGCTGTAGACCATCGCCGCGCCGGATTTCACCATGGCCAGCTGCAGCATGTCCCCCTTTTCCGGGTAGAGATAGGCCAGCAGGCGGCCATGACGGTCGCGCGGTTCGGCGGCAGGCTCCACGCGGATTCTGCTTTGACCGATGAGTTTTTTCAGCGCCTCGGTGGCTTCCGGCCCGTAAGGCTGGCCGGGGGAATCCTTATGTGCAATCTCGGGGGCCTGGATGCCGACCAGCCGCACATGCTCGCCGTCATCCAGCACGATCGTGTCACCGTCGATGACGTGCTTCACCGCATGCAAGGGGCTTTTTTCCGCCGTTTGCGCCGGGGCGCAGCCCCAGGCCAGCGTGGCCGCAAATATGACGGTTCCAAGTAATCGTTGCAAGCGAGGCCCCATTTGCATAGATACAGCTACATTCCCAGATGGATGGTCAGCGGGTGCCATTTGTAAAGGCATTCTCCGTAGCCGCCAGATTAATTTCAGGCCCGAATGGTTTTCATGGCGACACGTATTGAGATTCATCCGCTCCATCCCTTCCCGGCCAACCTGCCGCCAGATGCGCGGGGGCATGCGCTGCTCGGGCGCTTCAAGCGCGGCATGAAGCTGCAATCGGTCCGCGTGGTGGATGTTTATACGGTCGATAAGGCGATGACGACCGACCATCTTTATGCCAGCGCCCAGGCGCTGACCCATCCGGTGACGCACCATTACATTGTGCGGCAGGAGCCGGGGCTGCACGTCTATGACGAAGGGTTCGACTGGGCGCTCGAAATCGGCTTTCTGCCGGGGGTGACGGACAATGTGGCCTCCACCGCGCAGGAGACGATTGCTGATAAGTTCGGCAGCCCGGGAAAGTTTTATTTCGTGGAAGGCGAAAAGGTTTATTATTCCACGCTTTACCTGCTGAAAGGTAAACTCACCCTCAGCGATGTGGAAGCCGTTGCACGTGAGCTGGCCAACCCGCTGATCCAGCGCATCCACGTCAAAGATTTCGTCACCTACAAGCAGGATAAGGGCATGGCCTTCATCGTGCCCAAGGTGAAGCTGACGGCCAAACCGGTGGCCGATGAGGTGAACCTGGAAGTGCCGGAGCAGAAGCTCAAGGAAATCGGCGACCGGGGCATTCCCAATGCCGACGGCACCTTTCGCGGGCCGCTTGGGCTGAACCTGAACGAGCTGAAAGCCATCCGCGATTATTTCAAAAATCAGGAAGGCCGCAGGCCGCGCGATATTGAGCTGGAAACGCTGGCGCAGACCTGGTCGGAACATTGCAAGCACACGATCTTTGCCTCGCCCATTGATGAGATTGGCGAAGGGATTTACCGCCATTATATCCGCCGGGCGACGGAGACCATCCGCGCGCGCCGGGGCAACCAGGATATCTGCGTGTCGGTGTTTAAGGATAATTCCGGCGCGATCGCGTTTGATGACGAGTATCTCATCACCGACAAGGCGGAGACGCATAACAGCCCATCCGCGCTGGACCCGTTCGGCGGGGCCATCACGGGCATTGTGGGCGTGAACCGCGATACGCTGGGTTTTGGGTTAGGCGCGAAGCCCATCATCAACCGCTACGGCTTCTGTTTTGCCGATCCGTTCTATGACCCGAAATTCTACCGCGGGCCGAACCAGTCCATGCCGCTGCTGCCGCCGGTGGCCATCATGCAGGGCGTGGTGAGTGGCGTGAATGCGGGCGGGAATTGCTCGGGCATCCCCACGCCGCAGGGATTTGTGTATTTCGATGATCGCTATGCGGGCAAACCGCTGGTGTTCGTGGGCACGGTGGGGCTGATTCCGCGTGAACTGAACGGCCAGCCGTCGCATGTTAAATCCGCCCGTCCGGGCGATTGCATCGTGATGCTTGGCGGCCGTGTGGGTAAGGACGGCATCCATGGCGCGACCTTCTCCTCCGTGGCATTGGACGAGGGCAGCCCGTCGACTGCCGTGCAGATCGGCGATCCTATCACGCAGAAAAAACTTTCAGACACGATCGTGCGCGAAGCGCGGCATATGAACCTGTATCACGCTATTACCGACAATGGCGCAGGCGGGCTTTCCTCCTCCATCGGCGAGATGGCGGAAGGGAGCGGCGGCTTCCATGTGGAGCTGGAGAAGGTGCCCTTGAAATATCCCGGCATGGCGCCGTGGGAGATCTGGATCTCCGAATCGCAGGAACGTATGAGCATGGCCGTGCCGCCGGAGAAGGTGCAAGCCCTGATCGAGCTGATGAAGCGGCGCGGGGTGGAAGCCACCGTGATTGGAACCTTCACCGACGACGGCCGCGCGCGCATTACCATGAACGGCCGTGTGATCATGGATATGAGCATGGAATTCCTGCATGACGGGCAGCCGAAATTCGAGCAGGTAACAAAGGCCGTCCGCCCGCGTTTGATGGAGCCCACGCTGGACCAGCCCGCCAACCTGGCCAGCACGCTGGAAGCGATGATGGGGCGGCTGAACATCTGCAGCCGCGAGTTCATCGCCACGCAATATGACCATGAGGTGCAGGGCACCTCCGTGCTCAAACCGCTGCAGGGGCCGGGGCGCGTGTATGCGGAGGCCACCGTCTCCCGCCCATTGCTGGACCGTAACCGCGGCGTGGTGACCTCGCAGGGCGTGGGGCCGCGTTACAGTGACATCGATTGCTACGCCATGGCGGCGGCCAGCATCGACATGGCCGTGCGCAGCGCCGTGGCGGCAGGGGGGCATCTGGACCATCTGGCCATCATGGATAATTTCTGCTGGTGCGATTCCACGAATCCCGAGCGGCTGGCGCAGCTGAAGGACGCGGCGCGGGCCTGCTACGATGTGGCGGTGGCCTATGGCACGCCGTACATTTCCGGCAAGGACAGCATGTTCAACGATTTCAAAGGCTATGACGAGGAAGGCAACCCGATCAAGCTTTCGGTACCGCCTACCCTGCTGATTTCCGCCCTTGGCGTGGTGGAGGACGTGCATCAGTCCGTTTCGCTGGATGTGAAGATGCCGGGCGATTTGATTTATGTGATCGGTGAAACGAAGAATGAGCTGGGTGGCTCGGAATATTATGCCCTGCATAACCAGGTGGGCGCGAATGTGCCGGTGCTGGATGTGGCCACCTGCGAGGCGACGTATCGCGCCTATCATGAGGCGGTGAAGAAGGACCTGGTGCAATCCGCTATCGCGGTGGGTTTTGGGGGTTTGGGCGTGGCGCTGGCCAAAAGCCTGATCGGCGGCAGGCTCGGTGCGAATGTCGACCTGCGCAAGGTACCTAAAGCCAATGAGGTGACGCGCGACGACACGGTGCTTTTCTCCGAATCGCTGGGGCGCATGGTGGTGACGGTCGCGCCGCGCGACAAAGCCGCCTTTGAGGCTGCGCTGGACCCGTTCATCCTAGGCTGCATCGGCACCGTGGAAGAAGACGGCCTTGTATGTATCACCGGCCTTAACGGCCATTCGTTTGATTGTTCCATCGCTACGCTGGAAGCTGCTTACAAAAAGCCGCTTCAGCAGTTTTAGGAGGCCATCATGCCCGCCCCGAAAGCCATCGTCCTTTCCGGTTACGGCCTTAATTGCGAGGATGAAAGCGAGTTCGCCCTCAAGCATAATGGCGCCGAGGTAACGATTAAGCATATCAATGACCTGATCGAGAACCCTAAGGCTCTGGATGAATTCCAGATCATGCTGATTCCAGGCGGTTTTTCCTTCGGGGATGATACGGGCTCGGGCAATGCCTATGCGCATAAGCTGCGCAACCATCTGCTGGAGGCGGTGCTCGGTTTCGTGGCGCGTGACACCTTGACCATCGGCATCTGCAACGGCTGCCAGATCCTGGCGCGGCTTGGTTTGGTGCCGGGTTATGAGGAAGCCGAAAAGGGCAAGAAGATCGCCGTGCTGCACAACAGCAGCAACCGCTATCAGTGCCGGTGGGTGGATGTGGCTGTCAGCGGGTCAACCTCCCCCTGGCTGCGCGGCATCCAGCGCATGCACATCCCCGTGGCGCATGGCGAGGGCAATATGGTGATGACGCCGGAGACGCTGGCTTTCATGAATGACAACAAGCTGGTCGGGTTGCGTTACATCAACAGCGATGGCACGCCCGCGAATGGCGCGTTCCCCGCCAACCCGAACGGCGCGACGGAAGACATCGCCGCCGTGACAGACGTAACCGGCCGCGTAATCGCCATGATGCCGCACCCGGAGCGCGGGATGTTTTTCACCCAGCGGGATGACTGGACGAAGCTGAAACGCCAGTATCATGATGCGGGCAAGAAGCTGCCGGTGGAGAGTGACGGGATGGCGATTTTCCGGAATGCGGTGAGTTATTTCGGTTAATGGTCATTCACGCGAAGCGTGAACCGAGAATCCATACATGGCGGCACGATAGATCCCCGGTTGCCGCTTCGCGGCCCCGAGGATGACGATAATGGTTAGTTTTTCTCAAAATCCAGCGAGACGGAATTGATGCAGAAGCGCGCGCCGGTAGGTTGCGGGCCGTCGGGGAAGACGTGGCCGAGATGGGCATCGCAGGCGGCACAGCGGGTTTCGACGCGTTTCATGCCGTGGCTGGTATCTTCGATGTAGCGGATGGCTTTGTCGTTGACGGGTTGCCAGAAACTCGGCCAGCCGGAGCCGGAATCGTATTTATGTTCCGATGAGAAAAGCGGTGCGTCGCAGCAGAGGCAATGGTAGGTGCCGGTATCCTTGTGGTGGTTGTATTTGCCGCTAAAGGGGGCTTCGGTTCCGCCCTGGTGGCAGACATATTGGGCCTCGGGCGAGAGGGGTTTTTTCGCTGATTTCGACATTACGCTTCCTCCTGAAGATAGGCGAGCACATCGGGTAATATGGGTGGCAGATCGTCGGCAATCAAGCCCGGGCCGTGCAGGCGCGCGGCCTCGCTGTGCAGCCAGACGCCCGCGCAGGCGGCATGAAAGGCGGAGATGCCGCTGGCGGGCATGGTGGAAAGCAAACCCGCGATGATGCCGACCAGCACATCGCCGCTGCCGGCGGTCGCAAGCCAGGCGGGGGCATGCTCCTGCACGGCCAATTCGCCGCTCGGCGAAGCAATGAGCGTATCCGGCCCTTTCAGCACCACCACCGCGCCGGAAGCCTTGGCGGCGGCCATGGCTCGGTGCGGACGGTCGCCGCTGATATCCTTGAAGAGACGGGCGAATTCGCCTTCATGCGGGGTGAGCACCAGCGGGGCGTGGGCAACGTCTTTCATCATGCCGGCCTGCCCGGCAAGGCATGTCAGGCCGTCGGCATCCACCACCATCGGCAGCCCCTGCTCCATCAGCGTGCGAAGCTGGGTTTTCGTATGGTCGGACACGCCGTTGCCGGGGCCGATGAGCAAGGCCGTGAAGGGACGCGAGGAAAGCGCCTCCTGCCATTCGGCGGGTGCTTCGTATGGCGCATACACAAGGGCGCGCGGGCCCATGGCGGCCATCATGGCGTGATGCTGTTTCGGGCAGGCGAGCATGACATAACCGGCGGCGGCGCGCATGGCGGCCTCGGCAGCCAGCAATGGCGCGCCGGCGGCGCCTTTTCCGGCCATGATGAACAGGGTGCCGCGGCTGTATTTATGCGCATCGTCACGCGGCCAGGGAAAATGGGTTTTCCAGAGGGCGGGGCTGTTTTTCAGTATCGGCATGTCCGTCTCCGCTATGCGGCAACCGCATCCTTCTGGCTGTCCGGATGGGCGACCATGAAGGGCGGCAATGCCAGGCAATATTTCTCGATACGCTGAAGCGTCGGGTATGCATCCAGCGATACGCCGAAACGGCGGGCATTGTAGATTTGCGGAATCAGGCAGACATCCGCCAGGCTCGGCTGGTTGCCGTGGCAGCATTCGCCCGCCAGGCCGGAATGCTCGATGAGGGTTTCCATAGCCTCGAACCCGCTTTGGATCCAGTGGGCGATCCAGGCCTTTTTCTGCTCTTCTGTTACTTTAAGATTGTCTTTCAAATAATTGAGAACACGTAAATTATTTAAAGGGTGAATATCGGAGCAGACGAGGTTGGCAAGCTGGCGCACATAGGCCCGGTGCTCCTGCGCGGCGGGCAGCAGATGTGGGGTGGGATAGGTCTCTTCCAGATAGTCGATGATGGCGAGCGACTGGCCGATGATCTGGCCGCTATCGAGCTGAAGCGCCGGAACAAAACCCTGCGGGTTGACGCCCTTGAAGGCCTTGCCGTTCTGCACCCCCTGGGCCAGGTTCACCGGCAATTGCTCAATGGTGAGGCCTTTCAGCGCAAGGGCGATGCGCACGCGGTAGCTTGCGGAGGAACGCCAGTAGGAATAGAGCTGCATCATGGGCTAGGCCGCCTTTCCGGAGATGTATTTTTCCTTTTGATATTGCCTGACTTTCTGATCAATGGCACCGAAAATCGACCGGCCCTTGTCATCGAACATCTCGATGCGCACCTGATCGCCGAAGGTGAGGAAAGGCGTGGAGGGTTTGCCCTGATCGATGATTTCTAGCATGCGCTTTTCGGCCAGGCAGGAAGAGCCGCTGGAACGATCCACGTTGGAGACGGTGCCGGAACCCACGATGGTGCCTGCGGCAAGGTGGCGGGTTTTGGCAGCATGGGCGATGAGGGTCGGGAAATCGAAGGTCATGTCCACCCCGGCATCGGGCTTGCCGAAGAGCTTGCCGTTGATGTGGGAGACGAGCGGCAGATGCAGCTTGCCGCCATCCCATGCATCGCCCAGGCTTTCGGGCGTCACCGCTACGGGGGAGAAGCTGGAGGCAGGTTTGCTCTGAAAAAAGCCGAAGCCCTTGGCGAGTTCGTTCGGGATGAGATTGCGCAGGCTGACATCGTTCACCAGCAGAATGAGGCGGATGTATTTCCCTGCTTCTTCAGGTGTGGTGCCCATCGGCACGTCGCCGGTGATGACGGCGATCTCGGCTTCCAGGTCGATGCCCCATTCGTCGCTGGCCATGTCGATAGGGTCCTGCGGGCCGAGAAAGCTATCAGAGCAGCCCTGATACATGAGCGGGTCGGTCCAGAAGCTTGGTGGCATTTCCGCGCCCCGCGCCTTGCGGACGAGCTCCACGTGATTGACGTAGGCGGAGCCGTCCACCCACTGGTAGGCGCGCGGAAGCGGTGCTGCGAGTTTGGCGGTATCCAGCGCAAAGGCGCCCTGCCCTTTGCCTGCGTTGAGCTCGTCACTTAATTTTTGAAGTTGGGGCGCGGTTTTTTCCCAATCATCCAGCGCCTGTTGCAAGGTGGCGCAGATGCTTTCGGCCGATAGGGCGTTTTTCAGGTCGTCGCTCACGATAATGAGCCTGCCATCGCGGCCATGTTTGAGGCTTGCCAGTTTCATGCTTGTCACCCCGCACGTTTTAATCAATTATTCAGTGGTTGCTCATTATCACCTTGGGCACTGATAGCCAAATACAAACGATGCCCGGCAAGGAGACACACCATGGCGCATGAATACATCAAAACCCCCTTTATCAATGAAGATGTCCACAAGGCCGATGTGCTGGTGGTGGGCGTGTTCGAGGACGGCACGCTAACCAAGCAGGCCAAAGCGGTGGACGAAGGCACCAAGGGGTTTTTGAGCCGTGCGTTGAAGACGGCTGAGTTTAAAGGCAAGAAAGGCAAATTCTTTCATGCCGTGATGCCGCATGGCTGGGAACGCGTGATCGTGGCCGGGCTGGGCTCGATGGATAAGTTCGAACCGCTGGATGCGCAAAACCTTGGCGGCGACCTGGTGGCCTTCCTCAACGGCCAGCGCGTGAAAGAAGCCGCCGTGGCGCTGTGCGGCAACAAGCTGCTGGTGTCGGACCATGACCTGGCGGCGGAAGTGGCCTATGGCGCGCAGCTGCGCAGCTACCGTTTCGATAAATACCGCACCAAGGAGCCGGAAGAGAAAAAACCGACGCTGAAGAAACTCACCATCATGGCCGCCGACAAGAACGAAGCGGGCCGTCAGTATGAGCGCCTGGAAGCCGTGATCGAGGGCGTGTTCCTTACGCGCGACCTGGTGAGTGAGCCCGCCAATATCGTGCATCCAGACAGTTTCCCCGCCTATTGCAAGGAACTTGCCGCGCTCGGCGTGGAAGTGGAAGTGCTGGGCGAGAAAGAAATGAAGAAGCTCGGCATGAATGCCCTGCTCGGCGTGGGCCAGGGCAGCGACAAGGAATCCAAGCTCATCGTCATGCAATGGAACGGCGGCAAGAAGAACGACGCGCCGGTGGCCTTCATCGGCAAGGGCGTGTGCTTCGACACGGGCGGCATTTCCATCAAGCCCGCTGCCAATATGGAAGAGATGAAATGGGACATGGCCGGCGCCGGTGTGGTGACGGGCCTGATGAAAACGCTGGCCACCCGCAAGGCCAAGGTAAATGTGGTGTGCGTGGCGGGCGTGGTGGAAAACATGCCCGACGGCAACGCCCAGCGCCCGGGGGATGTGGTGACCTCCATGTCCGGCCAGACGATCGAGGTAATCAATACCGATGCCGAAGGCCGCCTGGTGCTGGCCGATGCGCTGTGGTACACGCAGGACCGTTTCAAGCCCAAATTCATGGTGAACCTGGCCACCTTGACAGGCGCCATCATCGTGGCGCTGGCCGATGTGCATGCTGGGCTGTTCTCCAATAACGACGTGCTTTCCACCCGCTTGACCGAGTCCGGCATCGCCGTGGGCGAGCCACTGTGGCGCCTGCCGCTCGGCAAGGAATATGACGAGAAGATCAATTGCGACATCGCCGATGTGAAGAATGTGGGCGATGGCAGCGGGGCGGGTTCCATCACGGCGGCGCAGTTTTTACAGCGCTTCGTCAATGATGTGCCCTGGGCGCACCTGGACATCGCAGGCACGGCCTGGACGAAGAAAGACAAGTCCATCTGCCCGAAAGGCGGCACGGCCTTCGGCGTGCGGCTGCTCGATCACCTCGTGGAGCATTTCTACGAAGGGAAATAACCGTTACTGGCTCGCGCCGCTCGCTTTACGCGCCCATTAGGGCGCGGGCCCTCTCAGTAAAAGCATGGGGGCCAGTCGCTGCGCAAACCTGTTACTGGCTCGCGCCGCTCGCTTTACGCGCCCATTAGGGCCGGGCCCTCAATGGGCCAGTCGCTGCGCTCCGGGGTTACTGTTATGAATAATGATACTTGAGGGGGCGGTTTTGCCCCCTTTTTCTTGCCTTGTTTCAAAGGGCTGTGACATTTTGCAACAATGCTTATGTATTTTTTACAGCGGCTTAGATTATTATTGTGCTCCTTAAAAATCACCTGTTGTATTTTAGCAACATCGCGTGGCTTTCGCTAAACGACACATGTTTGCGTCTTGGCTTTTTGCTGACAATCGCTTATGTATTTTATCCACAGGCTGCGTGATTGGGGAGATGGCACATGCGCGTTATATTCTGCACCAATGAAGACATTGTCGGTAACGTCGCAGCCAACCTTTTTCTGCCGATTTTGAGAAAGCACGAAGTGAAGATGGTGCTTTCGCGCAAGGCCATGTTGCCCAAAAGCGACATCCACCCGGCCATGCAACAATTGCATGAGCTGGAGCAGAGCCAACCGATCCAGCGTTTATTTCCCCTGCTTGAGCGCAACCACGACGAGGGCGAATACCTCACCTTCAACCAGCTGAGCGAATTCTACGGCTGCGAGATGGAACATGTGGAAAGCCTGAAGGATGACAGCAGCGTGGACGTGTTCGCCGATTTTGAGCCGGATGTGATCCTTTCCGCCCGCTTCGCCTGCATCTTCCGCGAGCCGCACATCGCCACCGCCAAACAGGGCGTGTGGAATTTCCATTCCGGCCTGCTGCCGCAATATCGCGGCGTGATGCCCACCTTCCGCGCCATGATGAATGGCGACAAGGATATCGGCATCACCCTGCACAAAGTGACGGATGCCTCCATCGATGTGGGCGAGCTGGTGGACGAGCGCAAGCTGCGTGTGGCGAAACATCGCTCGATGATGTGGCACGTGCTGAAGCTCTACCCGCTGGCGCGCAACATGGCGGCCGATCTGCTGGAGCGGCTGGACGAGGACGATATGCCCGAAGCCATCCCCTATGCGGGCAAGGCGCATTACTACTCCGCCCCGACGGCCGAGGAAGTGGACGCATTTGAGGCAAAGGGGCTGCGCCTGTTCGATATGGATGAGTATCGCGAGCTGCTGCTTTCCTACGGCGATGCCGGGCTTGGCTTCCGCCCACTGATGCGCATGGGTAACGGCACGGTGGTGGAAGCGGAATACGCGGTGGCGGCCTAACCCCTCTCTTACAGCAATGGCTGGATGATGCGCTTGAGCGCGTTCAGCGCTTCCGGGCTGCTCATGCGGTGATCGCCTGACTTCAGGAACTCCACACACACATCCGTGCTTTGAAGTTTTTCCGCGAGGCGGATGGAGGTGAGGTACGGCACATCCTCATCCCGCATGCCGTGCAGCAGACGCACGGGCATGGTGAGTGGGATGGCATCGCGCAGCAGGAGGTGACTTTGACCCTCCGTCAGCAAGGTTTGCGTAATGGCATAGGGCTCCGTGCCGTAGCAATCGGGTATCATCACTCTGCCCGTTTGCCGCATTTCCTGCTGCTGGGCGGAGGTGAAGGCTTTGGCAAGCAGGTCTTCCGTAAAATCCGGCGCGGCGGCAATGCCGATGAGGGCACTCACTCTCTCCGGCCGGGCAAGCGCGGCGAGCAGCATCATCCAGCCGCCCATGCTGGAGCCGACGAGAATGGCTTTCTCGTTTTTTGGCAACAGCTCATCGAGGATGCGGATGGAATCCTCCTTCCACTGGCCGATGGTGCCCTCTTCAAACCGGCCGGAGGATTCGCCATGGCCGCGATAATCGAAGCGGATGAGGCCTAAGCCTTCCTGCCCTGCCCATTCATCCAGAAACAGCGCTTTGCTGCCTGCCTTGTCCGACCGAAAGCCGCTGAAAAACACGAGCCAGGGCCTGCCTTGTTTCGCTTCGCGCCGTATAAAGGCAAGGCGATGTTCGGCCCCGTTTTCTTTCCAGCTTACATGTTGTACTTCTTGCATGATGCTTCAAACCCCATTACTCATCAGGGCGCTTCGGTAAACAGATTCCAGCGGCAAACTTACTTGGGGTTGGTCCCCGTCGCAATCCTCACGTAGCGCTGCTACGCTGCGGTTGCGCCACCCACCCCCCGCGCATTTTGCTCGCCGCAATCCGTTTACCGAAGCGCCCAGCCGACATTACCTGTAGAAAAGCGACCATGGAAGAGATTGTCTTGGACCACCCTGTTGAATCCACCCAGGCAGCACAGCCTCTTTCCAACACAGACCCGCAATTTCACCAAGCCGTTTACGCCAGCTACGAACCCCTGCCCGATGGGTGGCCGCAAGGCAATGCACGCGGCATTTTGCAGGTGGTGCCGAAACTGCGCAGCGGCGGCGTGGAGCGCGGCACCATCGATATTTCCGAGGCATTGCAGAATAACGGGTTTCGTTCCTTTGTGGCATCCGAAGGCGGCGGGCTGGTCTCGCGCCTGACACGCCACGGCGCCACGCATGTGGAACTGCCGGTGGCGAGCAAGAACCCGCTGGTGATGTGGCAGAATGTCTCCCGCCTGGTGCATGTCATCCGCAAATACGATATCGACCTGATCCATGCGCGTTCCCGCGCACCGGCGTGGAGCGCCTATTATGCCGCCAAGCAGGCGGGCATTCCGTTTGTGACGACCTTTCACGGGCATTATTCCATTCAGGGCAAGATGAAGCATGCCTATAACCGCATCATGACGCGGGGCGACCATGTAATCGCCATTTCCGATTTCACCATGCGCCATATCCGCGACAATTACGACGGGCTGCCGGAGCATCTGCATGTGATCCCGCGTGGGGTGGATCTCGGCTCGTTTTCGCCGGAGGCGGTCTCCCGTAGCCGGATCATCGCGCTGGCGGAAGCCTGGAGGCTGCCGGACGACAAGCCCATCATCTTCATGCCCGCGCGCTTCACGCAATGGAAGGGCCATGAATGGCTCATCAAATCGCTGGCGCAGATGCGCGCAATGGAATTCTGCTGCGTGATGGCGGGCGATGATGACGGGCATGACGGCTATCGTCAGCGGCTTGAAGACCTGGTGATGAAGCTCGGCCTCGGCGGCATGGTGCGCATTGTGGAGCCCACCAACGACATGCCCGCGGCCTATATGCTGGCCGACGTGGTGGTGTGCCCCTCCATTCAGCCGGAAGCTTTCGGCCGCGTGCCGGTGGAAGCCGCGGCGATGAACAAGGTGGTGGTGGCCGCCCAGCATGGTGGCGTGCTGGAAACGGTGGTAAACGGCATCACCGGCTGGCTGGTGCCGCCGGGCGATGAGGACCAGCTCGCCACCGCGCTTTCCACGGTGATTTCCATGCCGACGGACCAGCGCTCGCGCTTCGGCGCGAAAGGCCGGCAACATGTGACGCAGCACTTCACGCTGCCGCATATGCAGGCAAGAACGCTTGCGGTGTATGACAAGGCGATTCGCGAGAAACGCGGCTAGGCGGTTGCCATTTGGGCCGTCCAAACCTATGGTGAGCCTTTGTTATTCGTTGAGCATGTTTCATGGCCGCGCTGCCGCTATCCGTATTCATCATCGCCAAAAATGAGGAAGACCGCATTGTGCATGCGTTGAATTCCGTCGTCGGCTGGGCGGATGAGGTGATCGTGGTGGATTCCGGCAGTGACGACGGCACGGTCGCCATCAGCGACAAGATGGGCGCCAAGGTGATGCACCATGCCTGGCAAGGATACGGGCCGCAAAAGCGCTTTGCCGAAAGCCAGTGCCGCAATGCATGGCTGCTGAATATTGATGCCGATGAAGCCTTGAGCCCGGAGCTGAAGCGGGAGATCGAGGCGCTGTTTGCCCAGGGCGAACCGCCGCTGGCGGGGTATCACATCCCCATTTGCATCGTCTTTCCCGGGGATGAAAAGCCGCGCCGGTTTGCGCCTTCCAACAGCCCTGTACGGCTGTATGACCACCGCCGTGCAGGGTTTGCGGATGCGCTGGTGCATGATTCGGTGCTGCTTGGGCCGGGCGAGCAGGCTGGGCGTTTGAAGGGCTGCATGTACCACCGGTGCTTCCGCAGCCACCGCCATGCGATTGACAAAATCAACTATTACAGCAGCATGCAGGCGGAAGACATGGTGGCCAAGGGGCGCATCCCCGGCCCGCTGCGCCTGGTGGCGGAGCCATGGGTGGCGTTTTTCAAGGCCTATTTCCTGCGGCGCTATGCGTTGTTTGGCCTGCCGGGCTTCACGGAAAGCGTGATGTATGCGTTTGCGCGGTTCATCCGCCTGGCAAAAGCACGTGAACTGGCCCGTGACACATCCTCTAACAAACGTTAGAGGATTTTACCTTTTACAGCATTCGCTACGCGAACGACACGCCCGCATTAGCGGGCGGGGCCTCAATGGCCCAACTCGCTGCGCTCGCGAAACATTCCATCGGTTAGCTAGACCGTGACAAAGGGCGAACTAGCCGTTAGAAACGTTTTTTCAGCCAGGCCGGATGCACGGCGGGCTGGATTTCCGCCTTGGCGGTAATGACACCATACATTGTTTCACCACCTTTAGCGAAGAATCCTATGCAAGCCGCACCTGCCACAAACAACGCCATGATCACCCTCACCCTGCCCGATGGCAGCAAGCGGGAATATGCGGCAGGCACTACCGGGCTGCAGGTGGCGCAATCCATCGGCGCGGGGCTTGCCAAAGCGGCCCTTGCCATTGAGCTGGATGGTGAGCAGCGCGATCTTTCCCGCCCGATTGAGGCGAGCGCGAAACTCCGCATCATCACGGGCGACAGCCCGGAAGGACTGGAGCTTATCCGCCACGATACGGCGCATATCATGGCGCAAGCGGTGAAGCAGCTTTACCCCGATACGCAGGTGACCATCGGCCCGGCGATCGAGGACGGGTTCTATTACGATTTCGCGCGGGCTACGCCTTTCTCCACGGAAGATCTGGAGAAGATCGAGGCGAAGATGCGGGAGATTACGGAAAAGGATATTCCCTTTGAGCGTGAAGTGTGGAGCCGCGACGAGGCGGTGGCTTTCTTCAAGAAACAGGGCGAGGCCTACAAAGCGGAGATCATCGCCTCCATCCCGGCCAATGAGGATGTGACGCTGTATCGTCAGGGTGATTTCATCGACCTGTGCCGCGGGCCGCATGCGCCTTCCACGGGTAAAATCCGTCATTACAAGCTGATGAAGGTAGCCGGGGCCTATTGGCGCGGGGATAGCAAAAACGCCATGCTTCAGCGCATTTATGGTACGGCCTGGGGTAGCGAAAAGCAGCTCAAGGAATATCTGACGCGGCTGGAAGAAGCCGAGAAACGCGACCACCGTCGCCTTGGCCGCGAGATGGGGCTGTTCCATATTCAGGAAGAAGCCGTTGGGCAGGTGTTCTGGCATAACCGGGGCTGGACGCTGTACACGGCATTGCAGGATTATATCCGCCGTCGGCTGCGCTCCACGGGTTATGTGGAAATCAAGACGCCGATGATTCTGGACCGCGTGCTCTGGGAGAAATCCGGCCACTGGGAAAAATACCGCGAGAACATGTTCACCATCGAGGATGAGGACAAGGAACTCTGCCTCAAGCCGATGAACTGCCCGGGGCATGTGCAGGTATTCAACCAGTCGCTGAAAAGCTATCGCGAGCTGCCGCTGCGCCTGGCGGAATTCGGCAGCTGCCACCGCAACGAATCCTCCGGCTCCATGCACGGGCTGATGCGCGTGCGCGGCTTTGTGCAGGATGACGCGCATATCTTCTGCACCGAGGAGCAGATCACCTCGGAGACGATCGCCTTCTGCGAATTGCTGCGTTCGGTCTATCAGGACCTCGGCTTTCCGGATTTCCATGTGAAATTCTCCGACCGGCCGGAAAAACGGGCGGGTGACGATGCCATCTGGGACCGTGCCGAAGGCGCGCTGAAAGCCGCCTGCGCGGCAGCAGGGCTGGAAACGGAGCTGAACCCCGGCGAAGGCGCGTTCTATGGGCCGAAGCTGGAATTCGTGCTGCGCGACGCCATCGGGCGCGACTGGCAGTGCGGCACGCTACAGGTGGATTTCGTGCTGCCCGAGCGTTTGGACGCCAATTACGTGGGAACCGATGCCGCCAAGCACCGCCCCGTGATGCTGCATCGGGCCATTCTCGGCTCGTTTGAGCGCTTCATCGGCGTGCTGATTGAGCATTATGCGGGCAAGCTGCCCATGTGGCTGGCGCCCAAGCAGGTGGCCGTGTGCACCATCACCGACGAGGCCATGCCCTATGTGCGCGAGCAAGTGCTGCCCGCGCTGGACAAGCAGGGCGTGCGCTGGCTGCTCAACATGTTTGGCGATGACGAGAAACTGGAAAAGAATTTCGAGGAAGGCGCCAACCAGAAGATCGATTACCTGATCCGCCACCATTCCACCGCCAAGGTTCCGGCCATCGTGGTGGTGGGCAAACGTGAGGCGGAGCAAGGAACGCTTGGCATTCGCCGCCTTGGCAGCCAGCAGACCGTAACCCTGCCGCTGGCGGAGGCCGTGGCGCAATTAGCGCAGGAAGCCACACCGCCGGATTTGAAACGTTAATTAAGCATCAAATCTTTATGGGTATGATGGGGTTTGTGCTGGCGCATATCCTTAAAAACCGCTAATCACGCGAATATCTACCGTAACAACTCCGCAGGAGAACCATGCTCGAGAAGAAGAATAGCAACGAACCGCGTATCAATAACCAGATAACGGCTCGGGAAATCCGCTTGATCGGCGCAGATGGTGAAATGATTGGTGTTGTTCCCCTGGCTCAGGGAATCCGCGCGGCAGAGACCGCCGGGCTTGACCTGGTGGAGATTTCTCCCGGTGCAGCGCCGCCGGTGTGCAAGGTGCTGGATTACGGCAAATACAAATACGAGCTTCAGAAAAAGGCCAACGAGGCCCGCAAGAAGCAGAAAATTGTGCAGATCAAGGAAATCAAGCTGCGCCCGACGATCGACAAGCATGACCTTGAGATCAAGCTGCGCAAGATCAACGAATTCCTTGAAGAAGGCGACAAGGTGAAGGTCTCCATGCGCTTCCGCGGCCGCGAGATCACCCACCAGGAATTCGGCGTGGAAGTGTTCCGCAAGGTGCGCGAGCACACGGCCGAAGCCGGTAAGGTGGAGATGGAACCCCGTTTCGAGGGTTCGCAGATGATCATGATTCTGGGATCAGCTAAACATTAGGCAAGGCCTAATGTTTAGCAGGCTTTTGCTGGCTCGCGCTGCGCGCTCCAGACTTTTTGCGATGTTTCCTGCGCAGCAAGCTGCGCAATGAAACAGCGGCATGCGCGCCGCGCTCACGGCTGTGTTCTTACACTAGGCACATGGCATTTCTTTTTAATTCGGCGTGGCGAAAATACAGTGAAGCGCTATAGTCCCGTCCATGCTTTGCTATGTGCGCTACATCGCCCGCAACATGATCGGGCCGACGCTGTTCATCACGCTCAGTTTGACGGGTATCGTCTGGCTGGCGCAGTCCTTGCGTTTCATTGATCTTATCGTCAATCAGGGCCTAAGCATCAGCCTGTTTTTGTATCTCACGCTGCTGCTGATGCCATCCCTGCTTTCGGTGGTGCTGCCGGTGGCGCTGTTCTGCGCCACGCTTTATGCCTATAACCGGATGATGGGCGAATCCGAGCTGGTGGTGCTGGAGAGCGCGGGCATCAGCATGATGCAACTGGCCAAGCCAGCCCTGATGGTGGCGGCAGCCATGACGGCGGCTGGTTATCTTTTCACGCTTATATTGCAGCCGGTATCATACCGCGAATTCAAGGATATGCAGTTTTTCATCCGTAATAACTATGCCTCATTGCTGTTGCAGGAGGGCGTGTTCTCCAACCCGGTGCCGAACATGATGGTCTACATCCGCAAGCGCGAGCCGGACGGCGTGTTGCGTGGCATCCTGGTGCATGACAATAGCGGCCATCAGCCGGTGACCATGATGGCGCGCCAGGGCTACCTGGTGAAGACCGACCAGGGGCCGCAATTCATTTTGCAGGACGGCAACCGGCAGGAAGTGAACCGCGACACGGGTCAGCTTTCGCTGCTGCATTTCGACCGCTATACGCTGAACCTCAGCATGTATACCGAAACCAGCGACATGCGCGAACGCGAGGGGCAGGAAATGTTTGTGCATGAGCTGCTGAACCCGCCCGCCAACACGAAGGACGACCTGCGCCTGCGTTATGCGGCCGAGGCGCATCAACGCCTGACCTGGCCGTTTTACAACATGGTGCTGGTGCTGATGGGCGCAGCGACCATCCTGTGCGGCGAATTCAACCGGCGCGGCAATATCAAAAAGCTGATCGTGGCGGCCGTCGTCGGCTGCGGAGTGATTGCGCTGGCTATCGTGCTGCAAAGCAACGCGGTCAAGCACAGCTGGGGTATTCCGCTGATGTATATCAACCTGATTGTGTGCAGCCTGATCGGCCTGCAGGCGCTTCACAAGCAGGCCCTGCCCTGGCATTATCTGATGAAGAAAACAGGCTGACATGGCTTCGATTCCCCTCATCCTTTATCGCTATATCGGCAAGCAGTTTCTGCTGAGCCTGCTGATGGTGCTTGGCGTGATGATGGGCCTTATCCTGGTAATCGATACGGTGGAGCTGATCCGCCGCGGGTCGGAACATGGAGAAATGACCACCGGCATCATCCTTCAGCTTTCCTTCCTCAAGCTGCCAAGCATGGCGCAGCGCGTACTGCCCTTTGCGGTGCTGATTGGCGGGATGCTCTGCTTCTCGCGGCTTACGCGCTCGCGCGAGCTGATCGTGGCGCGTTCGGCGGGTATTTCCGCCTGGCAGTTCATCACGCCGAGCCTGCTGGTGGCGGTTTCCATCTGCGTGCTGATGATCGGCGCGCTCAGCCCGCTGACCTCCACCATGCTGCTGCGCTACGAGCAGCTGGAGGCGCGTTATCTTAAAGGCCGCACCAGCCTGCTGACGGTTTCCACCTCCGGGTTGTGGCTTCGCCAGCATGAGGAGGACCCCGAGGGCAAACTGGAAGGCGCCGATACCATCATCCATGCATTGCGGGTTTCGGCCAAAGATATGCGGCTGTTTGACGTCATCATTTTCACGCTCGGCAATGAGGATAAATTCCTGCGGCGCGTGGATGCGCAATCCGCCCAGTTGCGCGATGGCTACTGGCTGCTGGACGAGGCGCTTGTCACCGCGCCGGAAACCACGGCGCTGCGCTACCCCAAGGTGACGCTGCCTACACGGCTGACCGTCAACCAGATCCAGGAAAGCTTCGCCCCGCCGGAGACCCTCTCCTTCTGGGCATTGCCCACCTTCATCCGCAATATGGAGGCATCCGGCTTTGCCGCGCAGCGCCACCGGCTTTACTGGTACAGCCTGATGGCCATGCCGCTTTTGATGTGCGCCATGGTGCTGGTGGGCGCCGTATTCGCGCTGAAATACCGGCGCGTGGGCAGCACGGGCATGCTGATCATCGCCGGGGCGAGCGTGGGGTTTGGGGTGTATTTCCTTTCCGACCTGATTGGCGCACTGGCGCTTTCGGGCACGATGCCGCCTGCCCTGGCGGCGTGGTCCATCGCTTCGGTGGCGACCGTGGTGGGGGTTATTACCCTGCTCCATCAGGAAGACGGCTAGGGTCAGCCTGGCAGCTTCATAAAAATTTCTTCCTATTTCACTGGCATTTTTATGGGCAAATGCGTAGGTTTCGGCGCTTTTTAGCGGCCTGGAACGGCTTTATGGCGGCCCGACCAGGCGAACCACTATCTGTAGATAAAAACTCGCTTTTTATACCAGATTTTGTTAAATAATGCTTACCTTACTGGGGAGAGTGTGACGGCATTTGGCGCATGGTTCAGGGCTTGCGTGAAACCGGCATGGCGAATGGCCATGCTGGCATTTGCTTTTTGTTGCCTGATATCCCCCCTGTCCCAGGCGCGCGAATCGGTCGGCAGCGAGGCCGAAGCCGCCGCCCAGACGCCCGCCGAAGGCAAGGAACCGGTTTATATCGAAGCCGACAGCATGCATTTCGACCAGACCAGCCAGATCGCCTCGGCGGTCGGCAATGTGGTGATTGTGCAGGGCAAGCGCGTGCTCAGGGCCGACCGTGTGGCCTACCATGAGCCGAGCGGCGCGGTGCGCGCCAGCGGCAATGTCAGCATGCTGGAGCCGGACGGCAACGTGTTCTTCGCCGAGCATGTGGAACTGCGCGACGGGTTGAAACGCGGCATCATTCACCAGTTGCGCGCCCGATTCATCGACAACTCCATGATGGCGGCGAATGAGGGTGAGAAGGTCAGCGATTCGGTGACCAAGCTGAAGAAGGCCGTTTATTCGCCCTGCAAAATCTGTACGGATGCCACCACGGGCGAGGAGGAATCCCCCCTGTGGCAATTGAAGGCCAGCAGCGTGACGAAGGATGACGAGGAGCAGCGCATCACCTACCGCAACGCGCGGATGGAAGTGCTCGGCGTGCCGATTTTCTACACGCCTTATCTTTCGCATCCTTCGCCCGATTCGGGCAGCAAAAGCGGCATTCTCGCACCGAGCTACAAGGTGTCCTCTCAGCTCGGCACGATGATCAGCGTGCCTTATTACTGGTCCATCGCGCCGAACATGGATGCCACCATCACGCCCACTACAGCTTCCAACGAAAGCCCGATTCTGGGAGGCGAGTTCCGCCACATGACGGATATGGGCCGTTATGAATTGCGCGGCAGCATCACCAATCCGGTGCGGCGCGACGATATAAGCGGTCAGGTTCTGCCGGGACATGAACTGCGCGGGCATATTGAAGGAACCGGGGATTTCAGGTTCAACGACGTGTGGAAAACCGGCTTCAACGCGCGTTATACATCCGACGACACCTACCTGCGCCGTTATGAAATCTCTTATGACCCGCTGCTGACCAGCAATGCCTGGCTGGAAGGTATCGGCGACGGGCAATATGACGAAAGTTACGCCCGCGCCGAACTGCTTGCATTCCAGGATTTCCGTACCGGCAGCGTGGATACGGCGGTGCCGGTCATTCATCCGCTGATTCAGGGCGAGCATGTGGTGCCGTTGAGTTTTCTGGATTCCACCCTGCGGCTGGAGGGCAATATTCTGTCGCTTTCCCGTCGCGACGGCAATGACACCAATCGGATCAGCGGTACGGCGGGCTGGGAAAAAAGCTTTATCACGGATAGCGGCAACCGCTTTGACGCCAAGGCCAGCGTGCGCGCGGACGGTTACTACACCCCGGAACTCAGCGTGAATGGGGGCCCGCGCGAGGACCAGGCCAATGGCCGCGTGGTGCCCAAGGCATCGCTTATGTGGCGCTACCCCCTGCTGGCCAGCGCGGGGGATGTGACCACGCTGATTGAGCCAATTGTGGATGTTGTCGCCATGCCGAGCGGCGTGAACCCGGAGGATATTCCCAATGAAGACGGGTTGCTGCCGGAGCTTTCCGACACGACGATTTTCAGCGACGAACGCAGCCGCGGGTATGACCGCATCGAATCCGGCTCACGCGTGACGTATGGGTTTCGCACGGCGACGAATATCGTCAATGACTGGGATATCGAAACCAGCGCCGGGCAAAGCTACCTGGTGGAGCCGGACCCGTTCTTTTATTACAGCACCGGGCCGACGGAACACTGGTCGGATTACACAGGCCGTGTATCACTGCGAAACAGCATGGTCGGCGTGACCTATGGCTTCCGCATGGACAAGGACGACCTGAAACTCACCCGCAATGAGGTGCTGCTCGACTTCAACTGGAAAGGCCTGAGCGCGCACCTGGCTTATAACGACTTTATCGAGAACCCGCTCTTCGGCGAAAGCGAGGAGATATATGGGAATGTCAGCTGGAAATTTGCCGATGAATGGCGCTTTTTCGCCAACTCCTACCGCGACCTGGATGACGAACGCTGGGTTGCCAACGGGCTAGGTCTGGCCTATCAGAATGAGTGCGTCACGGTTATCGGGCAGGCATCGCGCATTTATGCGCGTGACCGCGACCTTGAGCCGTCAACGTCTTACACCGTCAAACTGTTCCTGAAGAACCTGAACTGAGGCCCATTATGCTGCGACGTTTATTGCCTACGCTGCTGTTTGCCATGTGCATCATGGCGCTGGTTCCGATGAAGCATGCGGATGCCAAGGCCAAGCAAGCCGCCAGGCCCGCCACTGAGGCCGAGGCGCCCGCAAAAAGCGGCGGCACGTCCGATACTGTGAAAGTGCTGGCGCTGGTGAACCGCGATATCATCACCACGCAGGATGTGGATGAACGGGTGAAAATGACGCTGGCGCTGACCAGCATGAAACCGGACGACGAAAGCATCAGCCGGTTGCGTAAGCAGGTGCTTCAGAAGCTGGTGGATGAAACGCTGATGCGCCAGGAAACCAAAAAACAGGGCGTATCCCTGACCGAGCGCGAGCGCGAAGGCGGCTGGGCCATTCTTGCCAAAAGCCAGCAGAAGGAAGTGCCCGAGCTGAAGCAATGGTTCAAGGACCACGGGTTGAGCCCGGCCACGGCGCAGCGGCAGATGGATGCCGAAATGACCTGGAGCAAATACCTGTTCACCCGCGTGCAGCCGCGCCTTCAGGTTTCGGATGGTGAATTGCAGGAGGCGGTGGAGATCATCGCCAATGAACGCGGCTTTGATGAATGGCGCATCGGCGAGTTGCTGGTGCCAGCCAATGCCAACCCGAATGAAGGCGAGCAAGACCCCGAAGCGCTCGCCGCCGACCTGGTGAAGCAATTGCAGGAAGGGACCGATTTCAGCAAGCTGGCAAAACAGTTCCCAAGCGTTTCCGGCGGCCCGACGGAAGAGGACGGCACGCGCTGGGTGAGCCCAAGCCAGCTGGACCCCGATATCGCAAAAGCGTTGGAGAATCTGGAGCCGGGCCAGATATCCGCCCCCGTGCGCACGGCCGCGGGCGTGCATGTGCTGAAATTTTACGAAAAGCGTAAAATGCTGGAGGCGGACCCCAGTGATACGGAAGTGGCGCTGCGCCAGGTGATTTTGCCTGTGGCGGCGGACGCTTCGCAAAAGGACGTGGCCGCGCAGATGGAAAAAGCCAAGGCGATGGTGAAGGACGTGACCAGCTGCGATGCGCTTCAAGCGGCGGGTGAGAACACGCTGGGCGCCAATGTGCATGATCTGGGCCGCATGCAGATCCGCGAGCTGGATCCCAAGGTGAAACCCATCGTCATTCCGCTTGCCACAGGCACCCCAAGCGAACCCTTCATCAGCCCACTCGGCGTGCATGTGCTGATGGTGTGCGAACGCATTGAAGCGCGCTCCACGGCGGTGGATAAAAACCGCGTACGCGAGATGATCCTGCAAAAGAAGCTTGGGCTTGAGGCGCTGCGCCTGCTGCGCAACCTGAGACGCGACGCGCTGCTGGAAGTGCGTGGGCAACCGTGAGCCAGCTTCCCTCCATCCGCGACCATATGCAGCAGCATGGGTTGTGGGCAAAGAAAAGCTTTGGCCAGCATTTTCTGCTCGATGGGCAGTTGCTCGCCAAAATCGTGCGCGCGGCAGGCGGGCTTGAAGAGAAAACTGTGGTGGAGATCGGCCCCGGCCCGGGCGGGCTGACACGGGCCATCCTTGATGCGGGACCGAAGCGATTCATCGCGGTGGAGAAAGACCGCGACCTGGAGCCGTTGCTGCGCGAAATCGCCGAGCAGAGCCACGGGTTGATGGAGTTGCGCATGGGCGATGCCACGCGCGTGAACTGGCAGGAATTCGGCGAGCGCATCACCGTGATTTCCAACCTGCCCTACAATGTTTCCACGCTGATTCTCACCGGTCTTATCGAAGCGGGCGCGGCCATTGAAAACATGGTGCTGATGTTTCAAAAGGAAGTGGCGGAACGGCTTTATGCCGCGCCGGACAGCAAGGATTACGGCCGACTCAGCGTGCTGTGCCAGCACCGTTGCCATGTGACGCGCGCCTTTGATGTGCCGCCCGGGGCCTTTGTGCCGCCGCCCAAGGTGATGTCGAGCGTGGTGGTGGTGACGCCGAAAATGCCGGTTCCGTCCCTGCCGCTGGAATGGCTGGAACGCGTGACCGGCAGCGCCTTCGGCCAGCGGCGCAAGATGCTGCGCAGCAGCCTGAAATCGCTGAATGTGCCGGTGGAGGAACTGCTGGCCGATGCAGGGATAGACGGCACCCGCCGCGCCGAAACCCTAAGCGTACCTGAATTTGAGCTGCTGGCGCGGGCATATGGCAAACTTGGGCAGGCATCGGCCTGATTATTTCGGCGCGTTGAATTCCGTCATCAGCCCATCGACGAAGGTGACCAGTCCTTCCTGGCGGGTGCGGCGCACGCGCTCGGCATGGAGGATGGCCATCACGCGTTTGAGCGCATCGTCGATATCGTGGTTGACCACGACGTAATCATATTCATCCCAGTGGCTGATTTCGTCGGAACATTTCTGCATGCGGCCGCGCACCACGTCGTCGCTGTCCTGCGCGCGTTTGCGCAGGCGCTGCTCCAGCTCGGCGATGGAAGGCGGCAGGATGAATACGCTCACCAGGTCGCGCCGCTCGGTGGTTTTCAGCTGACGGGTGCCCTGCCAGTCGATGTCGAACAGCACGTCATGGCCTTTGCTTAGCTGGTCCAGCACGTTCTTTTTGGGCGTGCCGTAATAATGGTCGAACACTTTGGCATGTTCGTAAAATTCGCCGTTCATGATCATGTCGGCGAAGGTTTCCTTGCTGACGAAGATGTAGTCCTTGCCGTTCACCTCGCCCGGGCGGGGGGCGCGGGTGGTGACGGAGATGGAGATGTGCAGATTGGAATCCGCCGCCAGCATCAGTTTGGAAATGGTGGTTTTACCAGCGCCGGACGGCGACGACAGTACGAACATGATGCCACGGCGGGCAATGGAGGCTGGGCTGGTCATGGAACTCCCTATGTATATCTATGCCATAACGCATCATGCGCGGTTGTTCAATTCCACTGGCGCACCGCATGCGGATAGAATCGCACATCGCAGATGCCAAATCCGGGCTTTCATACTATATATGGATGATAATATCATTATACGGACAGGTCATGATCCCGCTGCATGTCATTCAAGCGCCGCAATTCCGCCATTGGCTGGGCAGCCAGCCCGCCGCCACCCAGCAGTGGGTGCGCAGCTTCTGGGGCGAAAAACCGCCGCTGGGCCAGGCGTTGATGGTGCCGGACGAAACCGGCAGGCCCGCCCTGGCGCTGGTGGTGGCCGACCCGCAGCCGTCGCTGTGGACATTGGGCGACGCACCGCTTCAGCTGCCCGCGCTGGATTACCGGCTGGAAAAGGACCAGTGGAAGAAAAATGACCTGCTTAAACTGAAGCAGGGATGGGAGCTGGGGAGCTACCGTTTCACGCGGTACAAAAAGGCGACCAAATCCCTGCCGCGCCTGCATGTGCCGGGCATCCCCAAGGATGATTCCAGCATGAAGCAGGCCGTGTATCTGGCGCGCGACCTCATCAACACCCCGCCGGCCGACATGATGCCACGCCATCTGGCCGAGGCGGCAAGGAAGCTGGCAAAGCAGCATAAGGCCGCCATTCGTGTCATCAAGGGCAACGCCCTGCTGGAACAGGGGTTTGAGGCCATCCATACGGTGGGCCGCGCCAGCGCCGAGGCCCCTCACCTGATCGACCTGACCTGGGGGGACAAGAAACATCCGAAAATCACCCTGGTCGGCAAGGGCGTGTGCTTTGATACGGGCGGGCTGGACATCAAGCCATCTTCCGGCATGAAGCTGATGAAAAAAGACATGGGCGGCGCGGCCATGGTGCTGGGGCTGGCGCATCTCATCATGAGCGACGCATTGCCGGTGCGGCTGCGTGTGCTGATTCCCGCCGTGGAAAATGCCGTGAGCGGCAATGCCTACCGCACCAGCGACGTCATCCATACCCGCAAGGGGCTGACCGTGGAAGTGGGCAACACGGATGCCGAAGGCAGGCTGATATTATGCGATGCGCTGGCCGAGGCCGACCGCGACAAGCCGGATGTGCTGGTGGATATTGCCACGCTGACGGGCGCGGCGCGCGTAGCGCTTGGCACCGACATGCCCGCGCTGTTCTGCAGCAATGATGCCGAAGCCCAGGTGGTGGCCGCTGTTTCCCGTCAGGTGGAAGACCCGCTCTGGCCTATGCCACTATGGCAGGATTACCGCACAAGGCTGAATAGCACTGTTGCCGATTTGCACTCAACCGGCGATGATGGAACCGGCGGTGCGATTTTAGCTGCTTTGTTTTTGCAATCATTCGTAGAACGTGCAAAACTATGGATGCATATTGACACCATGGCATGGAACCAGTCAAGCCGTCCCGGACGGCCAAAAGGCGGGGAAGCCATGGGAATGCGGGCCATCTACGCATGGCTCGCACAACGTTATGGGAGGTAGACGTAGATGAGCCAGCCGCAGCAACAGCAAGCACTCCGCTTCTGGAAACTGGTGCATGAAGCATGCCTGGAGCAGGACCTGGACGAGCTGTCCATGCGTCAGATGGCTATTCTGCTGAAAATCTATATCGATGCACCGCCGCACAGCGTCAAAACGCTGTCCGAGCAGTTGAACATCCCCAAAGCCGCCGTGAGCCGCGCCATCGACAGCCTTTCGGCCAAGAACCTGGTGAAGCGCGAGCGCAGCAAGCACGACAAACGCTGCGTGATCCTGCATCGCACGCTGAGCGGCATGACCTGCCTCGGCACGCTGGCAGACGCCATCACCAAGGCAAGCGGCGAAGTGAAACAGGGCGCCACCGTCGCGGCCTGATTCGCCACCTTCAGCAGCAGCCAGCCCAACCGGTCTGACGGAATTTAGATCGCAAACGGCAATTAGTGATTGCTTGGTTAGAAATTCGAACCGGAGCCGGGACGAGTAATCCTTCCTTCACCATCCTCCCTTTATGCTGCCACTCAGGAGGAAAAGCACATGCTGTTTTATATCATGCACGAAGGCCAGGAAACGGGCCCCTATGACATGGCCGGGCTGGTACGCAAGGTCAAGAACGGCAGCCTTCAACCCAATTCACTGGTGCGCACCGATGCAAGCCAGACGCACTTGCCTGCCAGCCAGTATCAGGAACTGCAGCAGTTTTTTCAAAACGACCTTGACCATTACCCCGCCAGCGCGCCCGCGCATCGCGGCCCGCTGGACCTCAAGCAGATCATCAAGGGCGGCTGGAAATTCGCCAGTACCAGCACCCATGCGCTGAAGGCAACGGGCATTGGCCTGATCATCACCGTGGTGTTGTGCGCCCTGCTGGTGAGGATTCCTTTTTATATCGGGCTGATTCCGGCATTTGCGATCGGCTTTTTGATTTACGGCATTCTGTTTACCTATATCGCCAAGTTCTCTCGTGGGCAGTTTCTTGAACTTTCCGAGCTGAAGGCCCGTGCGAAGGATAAGAAGAAAGACCTGTTTCTGGCAGGACTTGTACTCAGCATACCGGTGATGGTCGGCTCCGTGCTGTTTCTGGCACCGGGCATTCTGGTGCTCTCGCTGTTTGCCTTCACACCGCTCCTGATCATGGAACGCGGCATGGGCTTTAAACAGGCGATGGGTGCAAGCCGCAAGGCCGTGACCAGCATGAATGCGGATAATTTCGGCATTCTGTTCACGCTGATGGCCATCCTCACCCTTGGCGGGGTGATGGGAATTCTGCCTTTGCTGGTGATTCTGCCGATGGTGATTTACGGCCTGACGGAAATATTTGACGAGGCTTTTCAAGGCTAAAAAAATTTTCATCTGTTGATGATTTTTCCAACAGATTGCATTCCTATAGAATTTTTATGTGACCCACGAAAAAATATGCGAATACTAGGCAAATTTTGCCTATTGTTAACGAATTTTTCACTTCGCAAGTGTTAGTTTAGCATCTACATCCTGTATCAACAGGGATGCGAAGTGAAGGTGCCATGCTGCAGCAAATCAAAGATTTAGGCCCAATGAAACTCGGCATTATCGGGGGTGTTGCGGCCCTGATGCTGGGGTTTTTCACTTTTCTGGGCATGCGCGGAAGCAGCACCGGCCCGATGGAGCTGCTCTACAGCAACCTGAAGCCCGAAGAGAGCAGCGGCATTGTCACCTATCTGGAGCAAAACCAGATTCCTTATGAATTACGCGCCGGCGGCACGCAGATTTTTGTGCCGGACACCAAGGTGGACCGCACCCGCGTGCAACTGGCGGGCCAGGGCATGCCCAATGCCAATTCCGGCGTGGGTTTTGAGATTTTTGATAAAAACGAAGCGCTGGGAACCAGCCAGTTCGTCAATAACGTCAATTACATGCGCGCGCTGGAAGGCGAGCTCGCCCGCTCCATCGCCACGCTGGACCCGATTTCCGAGGCGCGCGTGCATGTGGTGATTCCCAAACGCGAGCTTTTCTCCCGCAACATGCAGCCGCCGACGGCCTCGGTGGTGGTGACCATGAAAAACGGCAAGACGCTGGCCAAGCAGGAAATCCAATCCATCCGTCATCTCGTTTCCACCGCTGTGCCGGGGCTTGAGCTCAACCGCATTACGCTGGTGGACAATACCGGCAAGCTGCTTGCACGCGGCGCGCTGGATGAAAATGACATCGGCGAAGCCGCCAGCGAGGCTGATGAATACCGCGTGCGTTACGAGCAACGCATGAAGAAGCAGATTGAGGAGCTTCTCGAGCAGACGGTCGGCCTGGGCAATGTGAAGGCCAACGTCACCGCCGATATCGACTTTGACCGTATTGTGAAAAAATCCGAGAATTTCAACCCGGACGGCCAGGTTGCGCGATCCACCCAGACGATTGACGAAAAAGAGCAGAGCAAAGAAAAATCGCAGGACACCAACGTGACGGTGAAAAACAACCTGCCCGACCCCAATCCCGAAAATGCCGGGCTGGTGACGGAAAACCAGAAGAGCAAAAGCGACGAGACCATCAATTACGAAATCTCAAAAGAAGAGATCAACCAGGTCCAGGAAATCGGCACAGTGCAGAAAATCTCGGTCGCTGTGCTGGTAAACGGCACGATGAAGGCAAGCGAAGACGGCGCTGCGATGAAATATGTCGAGCGCAGCCCCGAGGAGCTTGAGCAGATCGGCAAGCTGGTGAAATCCGCCATCGGGTTCGATGCCGACCGCGGCGATATGGTGCAGGTCGTTAATATGCCCTTCTCCGGCTCTCTGGACGATATGAAGCCGCCCTCCTCACTGGATTGGCTGAAGGATGACTTCCACAATATTCTGCAGACGGCCATCCTCGGGATTGTGGCTATCCTGGCTATCCTGCTGGTTATCCGTCCGCTGGTGAACCGCGCGATTGAGACGACGACCTTCACCGAAGAAGAGCCCGAAGACGTCAATGCGCTTCTGCCAAGCAACCAGGTGGCTGGGCAGTTGACCGACCAGCGCGGCGTGCCCATCGGCCCCGATGGGCAGCCCATGAACGATATGCTGGAAGACGATACGCTCGTCAGCATCATGGGGATCGAGGGCGGCATCAAATCCTCCTCGATGCGCCGCGTGACGGCACTGATCGACAAAAACCCCGAGGAAGCGCTGAACGTGCTCCGCGGCTGGCTCACCAACGATAAATAGGAACGGATATCATGGCGCCGAAGCTTGAAGATTACCGCAAACTCACCGGGCTCGAGAAGACCGCGATCTTCATGATGGCCTGCGGCGAGGAAAGCGCAGGCAAGCTGTTCTCCATGATGACGGATGACGAGATCCGCGACATCTCCCACGCCATGTCGAGCCTTGGACGCATCAGCAACGATTCGGTGGAGAAGATCTTCCTCGAATTCGTGGAGGATATGTCCGGCACCGGCGCGGTGGTGGGCACGTATGATTCCACCGAACGTCTGCTTGCCAAAGCGCTGGGTAAAGACCGGGTGGCACAGATCATGGAAGATATTCGCGGTCCGGCCGGCCGCACCACGTGGGACAAGCTCGGCAACGTGAGCGAGGAACTGCTGGCGGCCTATTTGAAAAACGAATACCCGCAGACGGTAGCCCTTGTCCTTTCCAAACTCAAACCAGACCATGCGGCCCGCGTGCTGACGCAATTGCCGGATGACTTTGCCATGGAAGCCATCATGCGCATGCTGAAAATCGAGCCGGTGAAGAAGGAAGTGCTTGATGGAGTGGAACGCACACTGAAAAACGAGTTCATGTCCAACCTCGCCAAAACCCAGCGCCGCGATACGCATGAGGTGATGGCAGAGATCTTCAACAATTTCGACCGATCCACCGAGGCCAAGTTCATGACTCACCTGGAGGACCGCGACAACGAAGCGGCCGAGCGCATCCGCCAGCTGATGTTCACCTTCGAGGACCTCACCAAGATCGACCCGATGGGCATCCAGACGCTCATCCGCGGCATCGACAAGGACAAGCTGGCCGTGGCGCTCAAGGGCGCATCGGATGCGCTGCGCGACCTGTTCTTCTCCAACATGTCCGAACGCGCGGCCAAAATCATGCAGGAGGATATGGAGGCGATGGGTCCTGTCCGCCTGAAAGATGTGGACGAGGCGCAGATGGCCATTGTGATGAAGGCCAAGGAACTGGCCAACAAGGGCGAGATCGTGATTGCCGATACGTCCGGCGAAGACCAACTTATCTACTGATGAATTGAGAGCTTATGCGTTTTGAGAAATTCAGCTTCCGCACCATCAACGACCGCGACCACCGCGAGCTGGCCGGCGTGGTGGTGGGCAGTTTTCAGGAAGCCGAGGAGGCGGCGCATTTTCAGCCGCTGTTCAAATCCAAACGCCAGATGATGCATGAGGCGGAACAGGCTGCGCTGCTTGAAAAACCGCCTATCAGCGACGAAGAGGTGAAAGAGGCCGCGCAGCGCGGCTATGACGAAGGCTACAGCGCGGGCCAGCATGCCGGGCTGGAAGAAGGCACGCAAAAGGGCCTGGAACAGGGCCGTGCAGAGACTAAGGCCGAATATGAAGTGAAAATGAAAGAAGCGGTGGAAAAGGCCGTTACCCGCCATCACCATGCACTGGAAGCCGCCACCCAGGCCTTGAACCTGCAGCTGATGCAGGCATTCGGCGAGGCAATGGAACATACGAAATCCCAACAGCAGGATGTGCTGCGGCTGGCGCTTGGCATTGCCAAAAAGCTGGCAGGCGCGGCGCTTGCGCGCTATCCGCTGGACTCCATTATTCCCATGCTCTCCAACGTGCTGGAGGCGCAGACCGCCCTGCCCGAGCTGCGCGTGCGCGTGACGCCGGATCTGGTGGAGATGATGAAGCCGGTATGCGAGAAACTGGCCAAGGAAAGCGGATTCAAAGGGCAGATTCATTGCACGGGCGACAGCGCACTGGGCGACGGCGACGCGGCGATTGACTGGAACCACGGGCATGTGGTGCGCGACAGCAATGCCATCCTGGCGGAGATCGCGGCCATCCTCAAGCATGCCGACGAAGGCGAGGCCGCAAGTGCTGCGAAAGAAACCAGCAACCATCCGGCAGCCGAGACAGCCGAAACAATGGAATCCGCAACGGCATCAGAAACCCCTGTTCAACCACATACGAGCGTGTAAACTGTCACGGTCAAGAGAGGAGCCCTTATGAGCGACATTATGGAAACGGAAGGCAACCTGACCCTGGAGGCGATGTATGACATCCCCGTGCAGGTGTCGGTAGTGCTGGGCCGCACGCAGATGCAGGTGAGCCAGTTGCTCAAGCTGGGCCGCGGGGCCGTGATCGAGCTGGACCGCAAGGTGGGCGAGCCGATCGACATCCTCGTGAATAACCGCCTGGTCGCACGTGGCGAGGTGGTGGTGGTGGAAGACCGTATCGGCATCACCATGACGGAAATCATCAAAAGCGACAAGAACGTCTAGCATGTCCCTGCAAGCTCCCGAACGCCGTTTTGACCTCGCGACCGCCTTCGGCATTCTTTTTGCTCTTGGCATCGTGGCGGCCGCCATTCTGGAAAACGGCGCCCTTGCCCCTTATCTCGACCTGGCCTCCGCCCTGCTGGTGCTGGGCGGCACGCTGGCGGTGACCACGGCCTGTTTTACGCTGGGTGATATGCTCCGCGCCACGGGGCTGGTTGGAAAGACGGTTGTGTACCCGCATTACAATGCGCTGCAAACGGCGGAATCCATGCTCGATCTGGCACGGCACGCCCGCAAAAACAACCTGCTGGCGCTGCAGAACAACATCGCCAAAGGCACGCTGGACGCCTTCATGGAAAAAGGCATGGCGATGGTGGTGGACAATGTGGCACCCGACAAAGTGGAACAATTGCTGATGCAGGATATCCACTCGCTCGCCGAACGGCATAACAAGGGGGTGTCCATTTTCCGCAAGGCGGCGGACATCGCCCCGGCGATGGGGCTGATCGGCACGCTGATCGGCTTGGTGCAGATGCTTGGCAACCTGTCGGACCCGAGCAAGCTCGGCCCGGCGATGGCCATTGCGCTGCTGACCACACTTTACGGCGCGCTGCTGGCCTATGTGCTGTTCATACCGCTGGCAACCAAGCTGGAACGCAACACGGACGAGGAACTGCTGGTGCGGCATATCCAGCTGGAGGGCATCCTTTCCATCGCGCGGCAGGAAAACCCGCGCAAGCTTGAGATGGCGCTGGCGACCATCCTGCCGCCGTTGAAATACCATGTTTCACCTAAACCGTTAGCGAAAGCATCGTGATAGAGGGCTAGACTATGCAATTGCTTATCATCGGCGAGCTGGAAGGCCAATTCATCGCAGCCAGCAAAATCGCGCGGGACCGTGGGGCGCGCGTGATGCAGGCGGGCGGTGTGGACGAAGCGCTGGACATTTTGCGCGGCGGCAAAAGCGCCGACCTGATTTTGATGGATGTGAAGGATAATATCGCCAAGCTGGTGCAATCGCTCGAGCAGGAGCGCATCTGCGTGCCGGTGGTGGGCTGCGGCTTCAACGCCACCAGCGACGACGCGGTGCAGGCCATCCGCGCGGGAGCGAAGGAATATCTGCCGCTGCCGCCGGAGGCGGATTTGATTGCCGCGGTGTTTGAGGCGATTGCCTCGGAAGATCATGATGTGGTGTTCACCTCCGATGCGATGAAAAAGACGATCGGACTGGCCGAGCAGGTCGCCAAATCCGACGCAAGCGTGCTGGTGACCGGTGAGTCCGGCACGGGCAAGGAAGTGATGGCGCGCATCATTCACCAGAAAAGCCGCCGCGCCACGCAAAAGCTGGTGTCGGTCAATTGCGCGGCCATTCCGGAAAACCTGATGGAATCCGAATTATTCGGCCATGAGAAAGGCGCCTTCACGGGTGCCGTGGCGCGGCGCATCGGCAAGTTTGAGGAAGCCAACGGCGGCACGCTGTTTCTCGATGAGATCAGCGAAATGGACATTCGCCTGCAGGCTAAACTGCTGAGGGCAATTCAGGAACGGGTGATCGACCGCGTGGGTGGCAACAGCCCCGTGAAAGTGGATATCCGCATCATCGCCACCTCCAACCGCGACCTGCAGGAGGCGGTGGCCAAGGGTGAATTCCGCGAGGATCTGTTTTTCCGCCTGAATGTAATCAATCTGCATCTGCCCCCGCTGCGCGAGCGTAAGGAAGATATCGAGCCGCTGGCCGAGCATTTTATTGCCAAATACGCCAAAGCCAATGGCATGCCGCTGCGCCCGCTCTCCGATGCGGCGCTGACCAAGCTGCTCAATTATCACTGGCAGGGCAACGTGCGGGAGCTGGAAAACACCATGCACCGCGCCGTGCTGCTGGCAAGCGGAACGGAAATCGGCCCTGAGGCGATCTTTCTTTCCGGCAATATTACGGCCAACAGTATCAGCCCGGCCATTGCGCCGACACCGGCCCCCGCCCCCGCGCCACAGCCGGCGGCCAGCAGCGGCGCGGCGGTGCCGCTTATCGGACGCACGGTGGAGAGCGTGGAGCGCGAACTCATCATCGGCACGCTGGATCATTGCCTGGGCAACCGCACACAGGCGGCGAATATCCTCGGCATTTCCATCCGCACGCTGCGTAACAAGCTGCGTGAGTATAATGACAATGGGTATGCCGTTCCGCCCGCGAAGGACGGTACGAATATTTAATTCGTCCCCTGCGAAATCCTCCTTGATTTCGCAATGGGACACCGCCCAAGGCTGAAGCGCGACGTACTGTCGCGCAGGCCGGGGCGGGTGAAGATACAGAACGGAGCGATTACTTGGCAACGGCCCAGAAAGCAGCATTGCCAGTTCCCTTTTCAGCCAGTGAGGCGCTGAAGAAATTTCCTATTCGCGGCGATATTATCTTTGCCCTGGGCATTATCGGCATTCTGACGGTGCTGCTGTTTCCAGTGCCGACCTGGCTGCTGGATTTCCTGCTCGGCCTTTCCATCACCTGCTCGGTGGTGGTGCTGATGACGGTGGTGTTCGTGGAACGGCCGCTGGATTTGAACTCCTTCCCTACCATTTTGCTGGTGGTGACGATGTTCCGACTTTCGCTCAACATCGCTTCCACACGCCTGATCCTTTCGCACGGGCATGAGGGGCCGGAATCGGCGGGGCATATCATCCAGGCATTCGGCAGTTTCGTGATGGGCGGATCGGTGGTGGTGGGTATCATCGTGTTCGCCATCCTTACCCTCATCAACTTCGTGGTGATCACCAAAGGTTCAGGCCGTATCGCCGAGGTATCGGCACGTTTCAGCCTGGACGCCATGCCGGGCAAACAGATGGCGATCGACGCCGATTTATCCGCCGGGCTGATCGATGAGGAAACGGCCCGCAAGCGCCGCAAGGACCTGGAAGATGAAAACACCTTCTACGGGGCGATGGACGGTGCGAGCAAATTCGTGCGCGGGGATGCCATCGCGGGCCTCATCATTACCTTCATCAACTTCATCGGCGGCATGATCATCGGGATGGTGCAGCGGGATATTACGTTTGAAGAAGCGCTGAACAGCTACACCATCCTGACGGTGGGCGACGGGCTGGTGGCGCAGGTGCCGGCCATTGTGGTGTCCATCGGCGCGGGTATGCTGGTGACCAAGGCGGGCACGAAAGGTTCCGCCGATAAGGCGGTATTTGAGCAATTAAGCGCCAATCCCAAGACGATGTACATGACATCGGGCGTGCTGGCCTCCATGGCCATGATTCCCGCCCTGCCCGCCACGCCGTTTCTGATTCTGGCCAGCATCATCGGCGGGTTCGGCTTTTTCTCTTACCAGGCCAACAAGGTGAAAAAAGTCGCCGAGGCGGAAACCGCAGCCAAGAGCGCCCAGCCCGCCAAGCCGGAAGAGGAGCCCATCAGCAATGTGCTGCATATCGACGCGCTTAAGCTGGAGCTGGGTTACGGGCTGCTGCCGCTGATCAATTACCAGAAAGGCCACCGCCTGACGGAACAGATCAAGGCGCTGCGCAAGCAGATCGCCCGTGAGTTCGGCTTCGTGATGTCGCCGGTGCGCATTCAGGACAATATGCAATTACCCGCCAACAGCTATGTGCTGAAAGTGAAGGACATTGAATGCGCGCGCGGCGAGGTGCGGCCGGACATGCTGCTGGTGATGAACCCTTCGGGCGAGAAAATCCAAATTCCCGGTGAGGCCACGCACGAGCCGACCTTCGGCCTGCCGGCCATGTGGATCACCGAGGATTACCGCGAGGAGGCGGTGTTCAAGAATTACACGGTGGTGGACCCGCCGACAGTGATCACCACCCACATCACCGAGGTCATCAAGGATAACATGGCCGACCTGCTCTCCTACTCCGAGACGCAGAAACTGCTGAACGACCTGGATAAGGAACATCAGAAACTGGTGGCCGACCTGGTACCCGCGCAGATCACCATCGGCACATTGCAGCGTGTGCTTCAGAACCTGCTGAGTGAGCATATCTCCATCCGCGATCTGCCGGGAATATTGGAAGCGATTGCCGAGGTGGTGCGCTCCACCAGCAATATCGTGCTGATCACTGAGCATGTGCGCGCACGGCTGGCGCGGCAGATATGCCACCAGCTTTCGCTGAATGACGGCTTCCTGCCGCTGGTGACGCTGGCGCCGCGATGGGAGGAAGAATTCGCCAAGTCTCTTTCCGGCAACGGTGAGGACCGGCAGCTGGCCATGGCCCCGAGCAAAATTCAGGAATTTATCGGCAGCGTACGCAAGATTTTCGACGAGCTTGCCATGCAGGGCTCCATGCCCGTATTGTTAACCAGCCCCATGGTACGGCCCTATGTGCGCTCGATCATCGAGCGCTTCCGGCCGAGTATCGTGGTGCTGTCGCAAAACGAGGTTCACTCGAAGGCAAAAATCAAAACCCTGGGGCAATTGGGTTAGGGAGATAGGTTTGTATGCGGGTAAAGAATTTTCATGGGGCCTCGGTGAATGAGGTGATGAAGCAGATCCGCGAGAGTCTGGGTGATGACGCGGTGATTATTTCCACCACGCGCCTGCCGGGCGGCGGCGGCGTGCAGGTGGTGGCCGCGCTGGAAGCCAGCGAGGATGACGAGGTGCTGGTGGCCACGCCACAGCCCGCCGCCCCAACCATTACCGACAAGACGGCAGAGGATGTGGCGAAAGCGCTGCTGGCGGCGATGCAGACAACCATTCCCGAGAAGCTGGCCAAGGCCACCAAGGCAGCAGCAGCCAAAGCTAAAGCAGCCAAACCGGCGGCAAAACCCGAACCGGAACCCCACCCTGTCGGCATGCATGACGGGCAGCTGGAGGCGCTCAGGGCGCTTTCCAAGGTGCTGAATTACCATAACTGCCCGGGCTATCTGATTCGCCAGCTTATCGGCCAGGCGGAACGGCTGAACGGCACAAACCCGGGCAAGCTGGTGCTGACCCTGCTGGCGCAGGCGTTCGATTACGACCCCGTGCAACTGCTGCCGGGCGAGACGCCGGTGATGCTGATCGGCCCGCCGGGCGTGGGCAAGACCATGACGGTGGCCAAAATGGTGACCAGCGCGATGCTGAAGAAGATCCCCATCGCCGTCATCACCACCGACAGCCACAAGGCCGGCGGCATCGAACAGCTGCAGGCCTTTACCGACATTCTCGGCCTCACCCTGCATGTGGCGGAAACGCCGAAGGAGCTGGCCGCCACCATCGACAAGCTGGTGCCGCGCCATGCGGTGATCATCGATACGGCGGGATATAACCCTTACGATACCGATGAGCTGAAAACGCTCGGCCAGTTCATCAGCTGCCACGACATTGAGCCCGTGCTGGTGTGCCATGCGGGCATGGACGGGCTGGACGCGGCGGATATCGCCAGCAATTTCGCCTATCTCGGCACGCAGAAGCTGATCGTCACCAAAATCGACACGGCACGGCGCTATGGCGGCATCCTGACGGCGGCGCACGCGGGCAACCTCGCCTTCAGCCATTTCAGCCGCCATGCGGGCGCGGTGGACGGGCTCGACCCCGTGACGCCGGAACGGCTGGCCAAAATTCTTCTCCACAGCAATGTAACCCAAAAGGTAGCGCCATGACGATGGAACTCTCCACTCCGCCAGCAACGGCTCGCACGCCGAATAATCTGGTGGCGATCGCCTCCGGCAAGGGCGGCGTCGGCAAGACGTGGCTTTCGGCAACGCTGTCGCACCTTATCTCGCGCTCGGGGCGCAGGGTGCTGCTGTTCGACGGCGATATCGGGCTGGCCAACGTGGATGTGCAGCTTGGCATTACCCCCACGCGCGACCTAAACACCTACATGCAGGGCAAGGCCGAGCTGAAGGATTGCATCACGCAGTATGACGAGGGGAACTTCGACGTGATCGCGGGGCGGAGCGGATCGGGCCTGTTGAACAATGTGGGGCTGGACAGGATGCGCCAGTTCGGGCGGGACCTGTATAAGATCGCCCCGAACTATGACGTGGTACTGCTGGATCTGGGCGCGGGGGTGGAAAGCCATGTGCGCTTCCTGGCTGGCATGGCGTCGCGCCTTGTGATGGTGATCACCGACGAGCCGACCTCGCTGACGGATGCCTATGCCTTCATCAAGCTGTGCAAGCGCGAGCACCCGCATGTAGATATTCAGGTGGTGGTGAACCAGGCGGGCAACAAGAAGGAAGGCGAGAAAACTTACGGCGCCATCAGCACGGCCTGCGCGAATTTTTTACGCTTCACACCACCGCTGGCCGCCGTCATCCGGCGCGACCCGAAGGTGAAAGACGCCATCCGTAACCAGACATCGCTCATCACCCGCTCGCCCAGCACGCTGGCGGCGACCGATGCCGCGGCGCTGGCCGTGAAGCTGATGGCGAAGTAGGAGACGCGTATGGTCAGCGCCCCGTTACCGCTGCTGGCCATCACCAATATCAGCGGCCAGTTGACGCAGCTGCAGACGCAGATTGCCGGGCAGCCGGGCATGCCCGTTGGGGATTTGCCGACCGATTTGCCCATCGGTAAAATCCTGGATGCCATCGTTACGCCGCGCGACCCGCTGAACCCGCAATCGCCCGTCAACCGGCCGGGCGCGGGCGGCAGCGAAACGGTGCGCCTGAGCCTGCCGCAAGGCACCATCACCCTGAAGCCACCACCGCAACTGCAGCAGTTTTTGCAGCCCAACACGCCGGTGGAAGTGAAGCTTGAACGTACACCGCAGGGATTGGCCGCGCGGCTTGTGAGCGTGGCCAGCGTGCCGGTGGAAAAGCTGATGGAAGCCACCACCAGCAAGGGCACGCCGCCTGCCATCATCACGCCCGGTGAGGTGGAGATTCCGCTGCCGACCACCACCACGGCCCTTCCGTACAATAAACTGAAACCACCCGTGCCGCTGGATATGCCATTGCCAGGTGGGGTGAAGCCCGTATTGGTGGCGCCCGCGCAGCTGATGGAAGCGGATGCGCCGCAGCAGCAGGCGTGGCAAAAATTCGTGGAGCAGATGCCCGTTATGCAGGCTTCCCTGCCCGCTGCGGCCACGGCGCAACCGCGCCTACCTGCGGTGCTGAGCCCCGGCATGCAATTGCTGATGCGGGTATTCTTTGTGCCTGCGCCGACCATGCCGGCCTCCTCCTCGCCCGCTATGGCTACCATGCCGGTGCAGTCGGGCCAAACCACCGCCATGCCCACCGTGCAAGCGCCGCTGCCGGGCGGTGCGCAACCCGGCATGCCCGCACCGCCTGCCATGGCCGCGCCGCTTATGCCTTCCCTGCCCGGTATGCCGCAAAGCACGTTACCGACCGTACCGCAGCTAGGCACGGCAGCTGCCCTGCCATTTGCACCCGCGCCCGGTCAGGCGACCATTTCACCCGGCATGCAACCAGCCACACAGCCTGCCGCTGTGCCGGGGCAAGTCGTCGCCACCGCCACGCCGCTTCCCGCCGCACCAGTGGCAGCGCAGAGCGGAAGCCCGTTGCCCGCAGCGAATGCCGTTCCCGCTACGACACCCGCCATGGCTGCCGTACCGAACCCAATGACCGGCACCGCTTCACCTGCAGGCATGCCGCCTGCCCCATCCTTTGCCGCCACACCTTCGCTGCCGCCAAACCTTTGGCCTGTAACACCCGTGGCTACCCCTTCCGTGGCGGGCACACCCGTGCCCACACAGGCGGCGGCAACGGCGGCGCTTCCCAACAGCAGCATGGCCACACCCGTCGGCACGTGGCAGACCATGCCGCTGCCCGCGCCGCCACCGGGCATGGGGCTGGCGGTGGAATTCATGCCCCTGCCGAATGCGGTATCCCTGCAGCCGAGTTTGCCCTTACCGCAAGATGGGAATGTGCGATGGCCCGCGCTGCAGGAAGCGGTGCAGTTGCTGCAGAAGCTGGAATCACCGGTATCGAACCATTTCATCCAGCAGCGTTTGCCGCAGATCGGCGCGAAGCTGCTGCCTGCCAGCCTGTTTTTTTTGCAGGCGTTAAACGGCAAGGGAACCGACGACTGGCCCGGCGAAGAGGTGATGAAGATTCTTCAGCACAGCAGCCCGGAACTGGCTACCAAGCTGACGCGCGACGTGCACACGCTGCAGCAGCAATGGCAGCAGTCGGCGGATCAGCCCTGGCAATCAGCCATGATGCCCATGTGGTTTCAGGATGAGATCGAGCCGGTGTCGATGTATTTCCGCAAGCAATCGAAAAAGGCGGAGAACGGGATGGAGGGGCACCGGTTCATGGTGGACCTCAACCTGTCGCATTTCGGGCCGATGCAGCTGGACGGGTTTTATAAGCAATGGGCGCAGGGTGTGGAACTGCCCAATACGGAATCCAGCCGGAAGCAGTTCTCCCTCACCATTCGCACGCAAAGGCCATTGGAAAGCGATGTGGGCGAAGGCATCCGGCATTTGTTTTACACGTCGATGGAGGCCATGCGGCTGCAGGGCAATCTCAGCATCCGGCATGATGAGCCGTTTGTTATTGCCGAGAGCCCGCCGGGCGGATTATTTTCGGTTTTGAAGGCGTTTAGCGGGTAAAAAGCCAACATCCCAATCTGGTGTTCTGCCGCTGGATCCCGGATCAAGTCCGGGATGACGGCTTTCTAGGCTCGGACCTCGCCAAGAAAGCGGATCTATTCTTTTTTAGGTGTCCTTTTCAGCAATGCACCGCATTGTTCACGCAGGACTTTGCCGCTGATTTCTTTCACCTGGCCTTCGGGCAGGTTGCCCAGGGTGAAAGCGCCGTAGCCCACGCGGATGAGGCGGCTCACCGGGTGGCCGACATGCTCGAACACGCGACGGATTTCGCGGTTTTTGCCTTCGCTGAGGGTTACGTTCACCCAGATATTGCGGCCTTTAGGTTGATCCTTGGGGGTGGGTTTGTCTTCCAGCTGCACCTTGATGGGGCCGTAGCGAACGTCTTCCACCGTGACACCTTTTGCCAGCTTGGCGATGGTTTCAGGCGTAGGGGTGCTGTAGATGCGCACGCGGTAGCGGCGGATCCAGCCGGTGGCGGGAAGCTCCAGCGCGCGGGCAAGTTCGCCGTCATTGGTGAGCAGCAGCAGGCCTTCGGAATCCATGTCCAGCCGCCCGACGGACATGGTGCGGGGCATGCCGGGAGGGAGATGGTCAAACACGGTGGGGCGGCCTTCGGGATCGCGGTTGGTGGTGACCAGGCCGCGGGGCTTGTGGTAGAGCCAGAGGCGCGTCTGCTCGGCGCCTGCCAGGGGTTTGCCGTCTACGGTGATAACGCTTTCCGGCCCCACATCCAGCGCGGGGCTTTTGATGGTTTTGCCATCCACGCTCACGCGGCCCTGCTCAATCCAGGCCTCGGCCTCGCGCCGCGAGCAAAGGCCCGCGCGGGCCATGCGTTTGGCGATGCGTTCGCGACCTTCGGCTTTTTTGGTGGATGGCTGGGTTTTCATATTTATTCCTGTCATTGAACCAGCGACATAGCACTGTTATGGTGCCCGCGCCAGATGGTCAGGTGGACGCGGGCGGGCGCAAGCCCGCTCGAGGAAAGTCCGGGCTGCAGAAAATCAGGGTGCCGGGTAACGCCCGGTGGGGGCAACCCCAAGGACAGTGCCACAGAAAGCAAACCGCCACGGATTTATCCGGGGTAAGGGTGAAAGGGTGCGGTAAGAGCGCACCGCGCAGGCAGCAATGCCGGCGGCATGGTAAACCCCACCCGCAGCAAGGCCAGATAGGGGCGGTGCACGGCTTGCCGTGCCGGGATGATTTTCCCCGTTACCGTCCGGGTAGGCTGCTTGAGGGTGTGAGCAATCACACTCCCAGAAGAATGTTCACCCACGACAGAACCCGGCTTATCGACCATCTGGCAATTTTATTGCCAGATGGTCGATAAGCCGCTTTGGTTGGCTCGCTTTGCTCGCTACACGCGCCAATAAGGCGCGGGGCGCGGTCGCGCCCAGTCGCGCTTTGCGCTTCACCTTTTGCTGGCTCGCGTTGCTCGCTTTACGCCGCAATAAGCGGCGGGGCGCAGTCGCGCCCAGTCGCGCTTTGCGCTCCGCTATTGGGGGTGAGGATAGCGCTTGTATTTATTCTATTATAACGCCGGTTTGTTTGTTCAGCGTCTTGATGATGTCGGCTATCGCCTTGTCCGCCTGGCCGAGTTGCTGGGAGGCGGTCGCCCATTGAAAGGCGAGGTCGCGGGCCATTTCCAGCTGTTCTGCCGCATCAGCCGGAAATATGGAGAGAACGGGGATGAAGGCTTCCCACAGCTTGACGGGGGATTCGGGCATGGCGGCGGCCCATTCGCCGAGTTCAAGCTTCAGCAACGCAAGGGCGTGTTTTTCATTTGCATAATCCGGTAATGTTACCGACTCCGGCGAACCCTGCTCCACCCATGCATCCAGATTGGCCTGAATGCGAGTGTTCAGCAACTTCAGCGCCTGGTCCAGCCGCTCCACCATGTAATCATACACCGCACCATTTCTGAGTTTTGTATCGGCCCGCTGAACGGAAGCGCTCAGACGCTTGCCGGTGGTGATGGCTTTTTCAATGGGCATGACGGCTCTCGGCTAGGTGATAGGCCCTATTAGCAAGTCTATTTTACAATGCTGTGACGGCTAACGGATTATATTCACAGAGTTTATTTGTAAAATAGGTGTGTGGATAAGAAAATTATTTATCGGAAATCCCACCATTACCGTTTCATTAACCAGATATTTCCAATTTATCCCATATTATCCCACTTAATCCCATGCTATGATGGAATCCTTATTCAACTCACCCTAACTTCCAGGCCCCTCGACACCCCTATGGCGCTGTTTCTCTCAGCATTTACCAACAAGATCGATAAAAAGGGGCGCGTGTCGGTTCCTGCCAGTTTCCGGCAGGCTTTGGTTCAGGAGATTTTTCAGGGCATCGTCGCCTATCCGTCCTTCATCCACCCCTGCGTGGAAGCCTGCAGCATGCGCCGCATGGAACGGTTGAGCGAGAGTATCGATTCGCTGGACCCCTATGACGATGCGCGCGATGCGTTCGCGGCGAGCATCCTGGGTGCCGCCACCTCCATTCCGTTTGACGGTGAAGGGCGCATCATGCTGCCGGAATCGCTGATTCATGCCGCCGGTATCAAGGATGAAGTGACCTTTCTCGGCAAAGGCCAGCTATTCGAAATCTGGGAGCCAAAAACCTGCGCGGCGCATACCGCCAAGGCGCGCGAGCTGGCCATGCGCGAGCGTGGGCGCTTGCACCTGGCGCCCAAAGATGGGGGCCAGGCATGAGCGAGGCGGTGCATTTTCCCGTGTTGAAAAACGAGATGCTGGCGGCGCTTTCGCCCAAGGCGGGCGGGGTTTACGTGGATGGCACATTCGGCGCGGGCGGATATAGCCGCGCGATACTGGAACATGTGGATTGCACGGTGATCGGAATTGATCGTGACCCAAGCACCAGGAAATACGCAGATGCGCTCGAGCACGAGCATAAGGGAAAGCTTGTGTGGCTGAATGGGCGATTCGGCGAGATTAAACGCCTGCTCGACACACAAAATATTGGGCAAGTGGATGGAATAGTGCTAGATATAGGGGTATCATCGATGCAAATTGATCAGGCGGAACGTGGTTTTTCGTACAAACATGACGGTCCGCTTGATATGCGCATGGGTGAAGGGAGCGCCAGCGCGGCAGAGCTGGTGAATAACGAAAGCGAGCAGGCATTGGCCGACATGTTTTATTACTACGGGGAAGAAAGGCTTTCCCGCCGGGTGGCAAAGGCCATCGTGGAAGCACGCACGCTCGCGCCCATCACCCGCACGCTGCAGCTGGCCGAGATCATCGGCAACGCCGTGCCGCAGAAAATACGCCTGGATGCCATCAGCCGCTGCTTTCAGGGGCTTCGCATCGCCGCCAATCAGGAACTGGACGAATTGAAGGCCGCGCTGGCCGCCAGCCTGGAACTGCTCAAGCCGCTGGGACGGCTGGTGGTGGTCACCTTCCACTCGCTGGAAGACCGCATCGTGAAGCAGTTCATGGCAAGCCACTGCAAGCCTGCTGCGCAGAATAACCGCTACCTGCCCGCGCATGAACCGGAGAAGCCACCTCTTTACCGGCTTATCACCCGCTCGGCGGTGACGGCGGGCGAGCAGGAATTAAAGCTCAACAACCGCTCTCGCTCCGCCAAGCTGCGTGCCATGGAATATGCCCCCGTGAGCTTCGGCTTTCCGCAGACGGGAGGCACGCATGCCTAAGCTCATCGTCAGCCTGCTGGCTGTCTGCATCATGGCTGTGCTTTTTCTCACCTTCCAGCTCAGCTACAAGGTGCAGCAGACGGATGACAATATCAGCCGCCTGAAGCACCTGGTGAAGCAGGAACAGCAGGCGCTGCACGTGCTGGATGCCGAATGGGCCTACATCACCCGCCCGGAACGGCTGAAGGAACTGGCCGAGCAATATACGGGTATGCAGCCGGTGATTCACTCCTCGCTGATCACCATTTCGGCCATTCCCGCAAACGGGCAGCAGGCCAGCGTGATGCTTGCCAATTACAAACCCGGCCAGAAGGCCAAGCCGGTGACGCCACCGGCGGCCGCGCAGGCCAACAGCTTTGCCATGGCGGCGGCTCCGGCACCGGCGCCCGTCCCCAAACTTGCCATGCGCGCGCCGGATATTTCCATGCGCGCACCGAAAGACGCCCCGGCCACGCGCCGTGCTTCGGTGTGGGATGTGCTGAACGCAGGCGCTTCGGACGAGGCCCAATAGCATGCACTGGCAACCCTGGCGTACCGTTTCTTCCACCCGCGCCAGCGGTGAACGCGCACGCAAGAATCTCTACACCCCCACCCCCACCCCCGTGGATGCCGCCGTGGCGCGGTTTCACCAGCGGCTGGCGCTGGTGATTGTCGGCATGCTGCTGGCGGGTTCGATTATTGCCTACCGGCTGATGGACCTCTCGCTGTTCTCGTCTTCGGACAATGTCGTGAAAGTGGCGAACAGCAAGGACCATAAGCCCATCCTCGGGCGCATGGATATCGTGGACCGTAACGGGCAATTGCTCGCCACCAATCTGCAGACTTCCTCCGTTTATGCCGATGCCAAGCTGATCAAGGACGCGGCCGATACGGCGCAGAAACTGAACAAGGTATTTCCCGATGTTCCCTATGAGCATCTGCGACACCAGCTGGCATCGGGCAAAAGTTTTGTGTGGATCAAACGTAATATCACGCCGAATGAGCAGTTCGAGGTGATGAAGCTCGGTATTCCGGGGGTGGAATTTCAGCAGGAGGAGCGGCGGGTTTATCCGCACCGTGAACTGCTTGCGCACGTAATCGGCTATGTGGACCTGGATAATCACGGCATCGCCGGGCTGGAACAGTCGCTTGACCCGGTGTTGAGCGGCAAAGAGCAGAATACCGAAGGGCCGCTGGAGCTCTCGATTGATCTGCGCATTCAATATGCGCTGCATGATGTGCTGGCGGATGGCATGAAGCAATTCAAGGCCAAGGGCGCGGCAGGCGTGGTGATGGACGCCTTCTCCGGTGAAGTACTGGCCATGGCCAGCCTGCCGGATTTCAACCCCAACCAGCCGAGCCGCGTCAGCAACGACGCAAAGTTCAACCGTGCCACGCTCGGCGTGTATGAGATGGGCTCCACCTTCAAAACCTTCACATTTGCCTCTGCCATCAACGAAGGCAAGGTGAAGTTGACGGACATGTTCGATGCGCGCATGCCCATCCGCTATGGCCGTTTCACCATCCATGATTATCACCCGCAGGCGAAGCTGATGAACGCATCGGAAATCTTCCTGCATTCCTCCAACATCGGCACGGTAAAGATTGTCGAGACGATCGGCGCGGCCAAGCAGCAGGAATATCTGCGCAAGCTCGGGCTGTTTGAACCGGTGGATATCGAACTGCCGGAGCGCGGCCAGCCGATGGTGCCGCAGAACTGGCCGGATATCACGATGGCCACCACCTCCTACGGCCACGGCATCGCCGTGACGCCGCTGCACATGGTGCGCGGGGTTTCCGCCGTGGTGAATGGGGGGCGCATGCTGCCCATCAGCCTGCTGAAGAACCAGAAGGACGAACTGCCGGTGGGTGAGCAGATATTCCGCCCGCAAACCTCACTGCTGATGCGCCAGCTGCTGCGCAGCGTGGTGGAACATGGCACGGCCAGCAAAAGCAATGTGGCGGGCTATATCGTGGGCGGCAAAACCGGCACGGCCATCATGGCGGTGGGCGGCAGTTACAACGCCAAGCGGCTGCGCACCTCTTTTGTTTCGGCCTTTCCGATGAACAACCCGCAATATGTGAGCATCATCATGTTTGAGGAGCCTCAGGCCACGCCGGATTCCCACGGTTATGCCACGGCGGGCTGGAACGCCGCGCCGATGACTGGGCAGCTGATCGAGCGCATTGGACCCATTCTCGGGGTAGAACCCTCCACCCTGCCCCACCAGCCGCCGGTGCTGCAGCCGGGGGTGGCCAAGCAGGCATCCTTTGTGGCGGATGACTAGGCCGGAAACCAGGAAATTGCTGCGCTGCAGCGTTATTTTATGCCCATGGTAACTGAACCGTTACTTTATTTTGCTACGATTATCCTGTAGAAATCATCTCATTTAGAATGATTACAGGTTACAAAAGAATGGCTGATATGGATGTCACACAGATTCGCGGACGTTCGATTGCGGGGCTCACCCGTGGTCTTGGTGTCGACGTCTCGCTGGAAGATATCAATATCAACGATGTGCCGGTGACGCATGATATTTATCTGTGTGCCACGGCAAGCAACACGGTTGGCGGGCTGAACATGGAGCCCGGCGGCAAGAAGGCCTTTCCTCACGATGTGTTTTTAAACTGGCTGCAACGGGCAGAAGGTTACGCACGCGAAAACCCCCAAGCCAATAACGGCCATCCGGTGACCCATTCGCCCGGGGGCTCCACAGGCAATAGTGCCTTCAATATCGGCCTGCTCCTGCGCAAGATGGGCATGCCTTTTCATTTCACATTATACACCGCATTCAATCCCTATGCGGATGAAACACAGCTCATTCAGCAGCAATATCGGGAAGCCGGCATCGAAGTGGCCGACATCCCGCTTGAGACCCTGTCCCAGGCCGATATCGCGCGCTCCATCGTCATCAACCCCATTGATGGCGACAAGGCCGTCAACCGCATCATCATCAAATGGCCGGGCAATGCGGAGAAAATCCTCAAGGCCGACCTACTGCACGAGGAAGACCTGGAGCGGGCGCAGTATTTCCTGGTGCAAGGCGCAGGCTGGCAGAAATTCGCCGACAGCAAAAGCACCTATGGTTCCGCCTTGATGGATAAGGTGATGACGGCCCGCTGGCGTCAGGGTGAGCATGAACCCAAACCCCTGCTGCTGGCCCTGCCGACGGATACGGAATATTCAAAGGAACATGCCGATGTGTTCAAATGGCTGATGGGCAGCGCCGATTATGTGCTGGGCAATGCCACGGAGCTGGTGGGCGTGTTCTACCACGATCTGGAGCCCGATTTTTCCGACATCATCGCCGGGTATCCGAAATTCCGCAAGGAAGATGGCTTTGATGTGGATGATGCCACACGCGCGGTGTGGTGCGAGGATATCGAGATGGCCGCCATGCGCGAGCTGCGCCTGCACCTGAGCACGGCGCGCAAGAACGTGGCCGAGAGGGATAAGCGCGACATTTACCCCATTGCCTACATCACCTGCGGCGAACGCGGCGCGGCGATGGTTTATCCCGATATGCATCTGGAAATCCCCACCTTCAAGCCACAGCGCATCACCAACCCGCATGCGAAATATGTCGGCGCGGGGGATGCGGCCTATTCCGGCTTTGTGCTGGGGCTGCTGCTCGGTCTTTCGCCATATGAGGCGGCCGAATATGGTGTGGAGATGGCGGCGGCGAAAATCAACCACGCAGAAGGCGCGCGCATCACCAACCCGGAAACGCAATTGCGGGATCATGGGTTCTACGACAAGATCGTTCAGCTGGCGCGCGATACGCACTGGCTGGAAAACGGCATCGCCTCTCCCACCGCCGCCTAGCGTCCATCAACAGAAACATGAATCGTGGCCTATTACGCCGCGTTGGCGGGCTTGCCGATTTTGCCGGTTTTGGGAGCAGCCTTGGCCTGTTTGGCGGGCTTTTCTTCCTCATCCTCGGGCACGTTGGGATCAAACTCCAGCATGATTTGACCTGTCTGGACAGAATCACCCTGTTTGATGTGCACGGATTTGATGATGGCCGGAAATTCGGCGCGGATGAGGTTTTCCATTTTCATGGCCTCAATGGCTACTAGCTCGGCGCCGGATTTGACCTTGTCGCCCTCTTTCACGCGGACGGAGACGATGAGGCCCGCCATCGGCGCTTCCAGGCGCGTGGGGCGCGTGACGGTGCTGGTTTCGGGCAGGTATTTGGCATAGGCGGCGGCGCGCGGCGTGCGGACAATGACATCCACGCTTGAGCCGCTGTACAGCAGGCGGTAGCCCTCGATCAGCGGCTGAACCTTCATGATAACCGGCTTGCCGTTGATGGTGCCCTGGAACAGGCGGCGGCCCGTTTGCCACGGGCTGCGGATGGTGATGTGCTCGCCCTGGCAGTTGACGTCGTAACCATTTTCACGCGGGGAGACACTGACGGTGAATTCCTCGTCGCCCATTTTGATGGCCCAGCGGTCCAGAAAAACGACCGGATGGCCGGGAAGCTGGCCGGAGATTTTGCTGTCGCGCTCGCGCAGTTTCAAGTGGATGTAGAGCGCAGTGACCATCACCCATTTGCCTGCCTCGGTGGAAAGCTCCGCGCCCGTGAAACCGTTGGGATATTCCTCGGCGATGAAATTGGTGGTGGTGTGGCCTTTGCCGAAGCGCGGGTTGTTGATGATGGCTTCCAGAAAGCCGATATTGTGGGAAATGCCGCGGATGACATAGGCCCCGAGGGCGGCACGCATCTCGTCAATGGCGCGGTCGCGGTTTTCGCCATAGGTACAGAGCTTGGCGACCATGGGGTCGTAGAACATGCTGACTTCCGCGCCTTCATAAACGCCGGTATCCAGTACCATGCCGGGGATCTGCTCAGGCTCCTGATAGCGGGAGATGCGGCCGACGGAAGGCATAAAGTTGCGGGTGGGGTCCTCGGCGTAAATGCGTGCCTCGATGGCATGGCCGTGGAATTTGATGTCGTCCTGTATGAAAGGCAGGCGCTCGCCCTCGGCCACGCGGATCATCTGCTCCACCAGGTCGATGCCGGTGATGAGCTCGGTGACGCGGTGCTCCACCTGAAGGCGGGTGTTCATTTCCAGGAAATAGAAATTGCGGTTTTCGTCCATGATGAATTCCACCGTACCGGCGGAATAATAGCCGACCTGCTTGACCAGGCTGACGGCCTGCTTGCTCATGGCTTCGCGCACTTCGGGCGTGAGGAAGGGGCTTGGGGCCTCTTCGATCACTTTCTGGTGGCGGCGCTGGATGGAGCATTCGCGCTCGCCCAGCGTAACGACGCCGCCGAATTTGTCGGCCAGCACCTGAATTTCGATGTGGCGGGGGCTGGTGATGAATTTCTCGATGAAGACGCGATTGTCTCCGAAGCTGGAACCGGCTTCATGCACCGCACCGCGGATGCCCTCTTCCAGTTCCTTCTCCTCAAACACCACGCGCATACCCTTGCCGCCGCCACCGGCCGCGGCCTTGATCATGACCGGGTAGCCGATTTTGTCAGCCACCTGCTTGGCTTCCTTCATGCCGTCCACGGCGCCCTGGCTGCCGGGAAGGATGGAGACCCCCGCCTGTTTGGCGATTTTCTTGGCTTCAAGTTTGTCGCCCATCTGTTTGATGGCGGTGGCGGAGGGGCCGATAAAAATCGCGCCTTCCTGCTCCACGGCTTTGCAGAATTCCGTGTTCTCAGACAGAAAGCCGTAACCGGGATGCACAGCGTCCGCACCCGTCTGGCGGATGGCATTCACGATGGCCGGAATGTTCAGGTAGCTTTGCGTGGAAGGCGACGGGCCGATGAAGACCGCCTCATCCGCCATCTGGACGAAGAGGGAGCTGGTGTCGGCCTCGGAATAAACGGCCACGGTGGCGATGCCCAGGCGGCGCGCCGTCTGCATGATGCGGACGGCAATTTCCCCACGATTGGCAATGAGCAGTTTCTTGATCATGCAAATTGTCTCTGTTGAGGCTCAGTTGAGGAATATTTACAAGCCATCTTTTGGCTCTTTCCGGCTGCAAATAAGCGGCCATTTTTTGACGTAGCGCCACTATGCCTGCAAAATGGCCGCTTATTTTCGCTCAGCAATAGCTCAAAATCTGGCATGCAAATATTCCTCAACTGAGCCTAAAGGGGAAGGTTATCGTGTTTTTTCCACGGATTCTCGAGCTTCTTGGAACGAAGAAGATCGAGCGCGCGGCAAATGCGCCAGCGCGTGTTCTGCGGCCGGATGATGTCATCCAGATAGCCGCGCGAGGCCGCGGCGAAGGGACTGGCGATCTTCTCGCGGTATTCCATGGTCTTTTGCTCGACCTCCTCGGGGCTGGCGCCGCGGAAGATGATCTCGACCGCGCCTTTGGGGCCCATCACGGCGATTTCGGCCGTCGGCCAGGCGTAGTTGATGTCGCCACGCAAATATTTGCAGCTCATCACGATGTAGGCGCCGCCATAGGCCTTGCGGGTGATGATGGTGACTTTGGGCACGGTGGCCTCGGCATAGGCATACAGCAGTTTGGCGCCGTGGGAGATGATGCCGTCATATTCCTGGCTGGTGCCGGGCATGAAGCCGGGGACGTCCACGAAGCTGACGATGGGGATGTTGAACGCATCGCAGAAACGGATGAAACGCGCAGCCTTGCGGGAGGCGTCGATATCCAGACAGCCTGCAAGGTGGAGGGGCTGGTTGGCCACAATGCCAATCGTTTGCCCCGCCATGCGGCCAAAGCCGACGATGATGTTTTTGGCATAGTCCGGTTTGATCTCGAAGAAATCGCCCTCATCCACCACGCGGGTGATGAGCTCGTACATGTCATACGGCTTGTTGGGGTTTTCCGGCACCAGCGTGTTGAGGGAGACCTCCACCCGATCGATCGGGTCGGTGGTGGGCACGAAGGGAGGCTGCTCGCGGTTGGAGAGCGGCAGGAAATTCAGCAGGCGGCGAGTCTGCGTGATGGTGTGGATGTCGTTGTCGAACGCCAGATCGGCCACGCCGGTTTTCTGGGTGTGGACTTCGGCGCCGCCGAGGGCTTCCAGCGTGACTTCCTCATGTGTCACCGTTTTGACCACATCCGGGCCGGTGACGAACATGTAGGAAGTGCCGCGGCCCATGAAGATGAAATCGGTCAGCGCAGGGGAATAGACCGCACCACCGGCGCATGGGCCCATGATGAGTGAGATTTGCGGGATGACGCCGGAGGCCAGCACGTTACGCTGGAAAATCTCGGCATAGCCGGAAAGGGAATCCACGCCTTCCTGAATGCGCGCGCCGCCGGAATCATTCATGCCGATGACGGGTGCGCCGACCTTCATGGCCATGTCCATGATCTTACAGATCTTGCGGGCGTTGCTTTCGGAAAGCGAACCGCCGAACACGGTGAAATCCTGGCTGTAGACGAATACAGGACGACCGAAGATGGTGCCGTAGCCGGTGATGCAGCCATCGCCCGGGATCTGTTTTTGCTCCATGCCGAAATTGGCGCAGCGGTGTTCGATGAACATGTCGAACTCTTCGAACGTGCCTTCGTCGAGAAGAAGTTCGATGCGCTCACGGGCGGAGAGTTTGCCACGGGCATGCTGTGAATCGATGCGGTCTTGACCGCCGCCAAGGCGGGCGCGTTCGCGTCGTTGTTCGAGTTCACGGACAATCGGCGTTGGGCGCATGAAGATTCCTAAATTAGTTACACCTAAATAAACGCGTTCGGCATGTCATGCATCCGCTGGATGCCTGCCCTGCCCCGGCGCTTTAAGCAGACCGGTAACCGCCACGAAACGTAGTGTTACCGTGATGCAAGGCACCCTACATAAAAGATACTATCCCTTGTGGCAAAGCGATAATTCGCTTGACATGTGGCTTTCATGTTTAGCCCTCTAAAATCAACGATTTATTGCTGTAGATATTCGAGGAATTTTACGATTTCCGTGAGTTCCGAAGCCACGGCATCCAGCCGTTTGCGGGCGATGGCATCCTCGCCCCAGTGCTCAAGCTGGTAATCATGCTCCATGTAGGCCAGACGCATGGCGGCATTTACATCCAGACGCCCCAGCAACAGCCCGGTTGAAACCACGATGGAACTGGTGAGCTGCACCATCTGGTGGAAGGCCGTGAGACGAAAATCATCCAGCCCGCTGAGCCAGTCGGTGAGCGCGGCATGCGCCTCTTCCGGCTGGTCAACCGGGAGGATGCCGGCGGTATTTACCAGCGTGATGCCGAGCGCATCATCCAGCCAGACAATTTCGGGCAGCCATTCGGCTTTCTGGCGTTCAAAAAGCTCGGGCGGATCGGTGGCGAGGTAGCAGAGCGTTTCACCGTTGAGCTGGGCGGAAAGCACGTGGATAACGTCTTCACGGCGAGGGGCGATGTGGTCCGTCACCATGCTGCTCAGCGTATAGCAGGGGCGCGGCTCCTGCTTTTTGGCGAGCATGGATTCAATTTCTTTGCTCACGGCGGAGGCCAGCTTTTGCGTGGGCAGCGTGAGTGGGCGTTTTTCCATGCTGTGCAAGGGCGTGCCTTTGCGGATGATCTGGTAGCCGTTATCGGCCAGTCTGATTTCCATGTTGTCGCTTGTCATTCTTAAGTTCGTCCTTTTTTTGCTGCCATCCCCTCACCCCTACCCTCTCCCCGCAAGCGGGGAGAGGGAGCAGGCTTTGCCTTGTGTATAATGTGTTGCACAAACGATGACTAAACTCCCTCTCCCCGCTTGCGGGGAGAGGGTTGGTGTGAGGGGTTATTCGGGCAATACCAGTTCAAATTTTCTCATGGCTTTTTTCATGGCGGGCGGCGGCGGCACGGTGACGAGCTTGGGCCTGCCCGTGCGCTGCGGCACGAGAATTTGCCAGGCGTGTAGCTGCATTTCCACCACGTCGGGGATTTCGACACAGGCGTTTTTGCCGTATTTCTCATCGCCCAGAATAGGATGGCCGATGGCGGCCATGTGAACACGTAACTGGTGAGTGCGGCCGGTAATGGGCTTTAAGGCAACCAGTGCGACATGGTCGGAGAAAAGGTCCAGCACTTCGTATTTGGTGAAAGCGGGATCTCCGCCTTTTTGTACGGTCATCTGCTCATAACCACCACCCACCTGCCCTTTGGCGATGGGCAGCTTGATGTCGCCACGCCGCTTTTCCGGCACACCCATGACAAGGGCGATGTAGGTTTTTTCCATCTCGCGCTCGCGGAACTGCTGCGTGAGAAAGCGCGCGGCCTGCGACGTGCGCGCCACCAGCAGCGCACCGCTGGTTTCCTTGTCCAGCCGGTGGACGAGCTTGGGCACTTCGCCATCCTTCTTCAGCGCCACCAGCATGTTATCCAGGCTTTGCCTGATTTTGCTGCCGCCCTGCACGGCCAGGCCGGCGGGCTTGTTCAGCACCATGACGTCCTTGTCCTGATAGACGACCATGTTCTTCACCAGCGCGGCATCCTTGGCGCTGAGCTCGGCGACATCCTTCTCCGGCTTGGCGGTGAAGAGGTCCGGCGCAAGGTGCACCGCCTGCCCCGCCTTGATGCGGTCATTGCCGTCGGCACGTTTGCCGTCCAGCTTGATACGGCCTTTGCGGATGAGCGTCTGCGCGGCGACGAAGCTGACATCCTTCATGTATTTCTGGCAGAACCGGTCCAGCCGCATGCCGTCATCGTCGGATTTGACGGGCAGATGCTTCCAGGGGGTTTTGGCGGGGGTCTCTTCGTGGCTCATGTGGCGAATCCTTTGGTCAGGCTGTATGCCACAGCGCAGGCCCCCACGCTACCGATAACGCTCACCAGCGCATAGCCGAACGCCCAGCTCCACTGGCCGCGCTCGATGTAGGTGGTGGCGATCATCGAAAAGCTGGAAAAGGTGGTGAAGCCGCCCAGCACGCCAATAACCGCGAAATTGCGCCACCAGGCGGGCAGATCCAGCCCGAGCATGACGCCTGCCGCGAGGCTGCCCAGAATGTTGGCCACCAGCACGGCCAGGGCACCTGCATGCTCGCCGGTAATGCTTTGCATCAGCCCCATGCGGCACAGGCTGCCAAGCGCGCCGCCAAGGCCAACCAGCAAGGGTAATTGCAGCATCTGCATCATCATGATGTTTTCTCCTTCTGTCGCTTTTCCCTGGCCGCGCGCCAGCGGGTGAGACGTTCGGCGATGACGGCCTCCTGCCCTGCCTGCTTGGGCTGGTAGAAGCTCTTGCGGCCGACGGATTCAGGAAAATAATCCAGGCCCGAACTGGCATCGCCCGTGCCAAGCTCATGGTCGTATTCATAGCCTTTGCTGTAGCCGAGGTCCTTCATCAGCTTGGTCGGCGCATTGACGCTGTGCATGGGGGGCATGGCGTGGCTGGTGGCTTTGGCTTCACGGAAGGCAGCATTCCAGGCCATGTAGACGCGGTTGGATTTGGGCGCAGTGGCGAGGTAAACGACCGCATGAGCGATGCAGAGCTCACCTTCCGGGCTGCCCATACGGTCATAGGCATCCCAGGCGGACTGGGTGACGAGCAGCGCGTTGCTGTCGGCCATGCCGATATCCTCGCTGGCGAAGCGCACCATGCGGCGCAGGATGTAGGCGGGGGATTCGCCGCCGTCGATCATGCGGCCGAACCAGTAGAGCGCGGCATCCACATCCGAAGAACGGAGGGACTTATGCAAGGCGCTGATGAGGTTGTAGTGGCTTTCGCGGTCCTTGTCATACACGGCGGCACGGCGGGAGAGGAGTTTCTCCATGCCCGCGACATCCAGCGGCTTTTTGAGCGCGGCCTGCCAGAGCTGCTCGGACAGGCCGAGGGCGTAGCGCGCATCGCCCTGGGCCATGCTGACGAGTGTGGCGCGGGCTTCGTCCGTCAGGGGGAGTTTTTTGCCTTCCAGGCGCTCAGCACGTGTGAGAAGGTCCGCCAGGTGGGGTTCGTCGAAGGCGTGCAGCACCAGCACCGTGGCGCGGGATAAAAGAGCCGCATTGAGTTCAAATGATGGGTTTTCAGTCGTCGCGCCGATGAGTATGACGCTGCCTTCTTCCAGATAAGGCAGAAAGACATCCTGCTGGGCGCGGTTGAAGCGGTGGATCTCGTCGGCGAAGACGAGCGTTGGGCCGAGGTCGGCATGGTGTTTTCGGGCGTCCTCGCACACATCGCGAATGGCGACCGCGCCGGAGGTGACGGCGGGCAGCGCGACATAGGGCATGTGAAAATGCTCGGCCAGCAGGCGGGCCAGCGTGGTTTTGCCACTGCCGGGCGGACCCCAGAAGATGAGCGATCGCAGCTGGCCGCTGGCGAGGATGCCGGCCAGCGGGCCGCCCTCTTCCATCAGATGCTCCTGGCCGATGACCTCATCCAGCGCCTTGGGGCGCAGGCGCTCGGCCAGCGGTATATGCTCCGCCTTCACCTTGCGCGGCCGTGGCGGCGCGATGAAGAGGTCGTCTCCCATCAGCGCACCCAGCGCAGTTCAAGCTTTTGCCCACCACGGGCGACGACGATCACCCATTCGCGCGTGGCATCCTTCAGCAGGCGCACCAGCGCCTGGGTGGATTCCGCCTTGCGGCCGTTGGCCTGGTCGATCATATCCCCGGGTTTGAAGCCGATGCGGGCGGCCGGGCTGTTCGGCTCCACTGCGGTGACGACCACGCCGCGGGATTCCATGTCGAGATCCAGCTCATTGGCCAGCCCCGGCGAGAGGTTGGCGATGCGCGTGCCGGAGAGCGGGTGTTCGCCCTTCAGGTTCAGGTAATCCGGCGCGGGGTTGTAGGTGGGGGATTCCAGCCGGAGCGGGATATTGAGCGTATCGCTAGAGCGCTTGACGGTCAGCGTCACCTGGCGGCCCGGGGCCAGCGTGGCGATGCGGTAGCGCAGCGTCTGCGGGTCGTTCACCTCGTAATTGTCGATTTTCAGGATGATGTCCTGAAGTTTCAGGCCGGCACGGTCTGCCGGGCCCTTGTCCATCACGCGGGCCACCAGCACGCCCATGGGGCGCGGCATGCCGAGGGATTCGGCGATTTTGCCGTCAATGGCCTGAAAGCCAGCGCCGATCCATGGGCGTAGGATTTTGCCATCGGCCTGGAGGCTGCTTTGGATGGCGCGGATGATGTTGGCAGGCGTGGCGAAGCCGATGCCCTGTGAACCACCACTTTTGGAGAAAATAGCCGTGTTGATGCCGAGCAGCTTGCCGTCCATGGTGACCAGCGCGCCGCCGGAATTGCCGGGGTTGATGGCGGCATCGGTCTGGATGAAGAACTGGTAGTCGGTGATGCCGACGGTGGTGCGCGCAAGGGCGGAGACGATGCCGGTGGTCACCGTCTGCTCAAGGCCGAAGGGGTTGCCAATGGCCACGACCAGATCGCCCACCTGGGCCTCGTCGGAATCCTTCAATTCAAGGTAAGGCAAAGGCTCGCCACCTGCATCGAGCTTTAACAGGGCGATGTCGGTTTTGCTGTCGGCTACGATCACTTTGGCATCCATCTCGCGTTTATCGGCCAGCACCACGCGAATTTCCTCCGCGCCCTTGATGACATGGCCGTTGGTGACGATGACACCCTTGGGATCAATAATCACTCCAGAACCGAGGGACTGCACGACCCGCTCTTTGATAACGGCAGGAACCTGCCCGCCGGAAAAAAGCTGGTACATGGGGTCGTTGACGATGGGAGAGAGGGTGCGTTCCTTGCGGCGGCTGTAGATGTTCACCACCGCCGGGGCGGTTTTCTTCACCAGCGGGGCATAGCTGAACATGAGATCCTGCCGGGTGGTGGGAAGCTGCGCCGCCGCGCCCTGGGATTGCGCCTCAGGGCGCAGAAATAACAGGATGGCAAGGGCGGCAACGGCCAGGGAAAGCCAACGCATGGGGAGAATCCTCGAACAAGGGAGACAGGGGTTGTTTGCGCCGCATCATAGCGTGCCTGCCGCAGAAGAAAAGAGCGCTGCAAGCGAGGCACAGAAACAAAAAGGGCTGCCGGTGGGCAGCCCTTGAGTTGGAATCATCGCCGTGGCTTATGCAGCGGCGGTTTCTTCCGTTTCCTGCACCTGAACGGGGCCGGAATCCTGGCCGCGGGCGGCTTCGTTGCGGTCCACGAATTCGATGATGGCCATGGCGGCATTGTCACCATGACGGAAACCCGCTTTCATGATGCGGATGTAACCGCCCTGGCGGGCTTTGTAACGCTCAGCGATTTCGCTGAAGAGCTTGCCGACGGTCTGCTCGTTGTTGGTCAGGGACAGAGCCTGACGGCGGGCATGCAGGCCGCCTTTCTTGCCGAGCGTCACCAGCTTCTCCACATAGGGGCGAAGTTCCTTGGCTTTCGGCAAGGTGGTCACGATTTGTTCGTGCTTCACCAGGGCGTCTGCCATATTGGCAAACAGCTGATGGCGGTGGGCCGTGGTGCGGCCGAGTTTGCGTCCTGCTACATTATGGCGCATGGTAGTCTTTCCTTCTTTTAGGCCCTTTTCTCAGGCCTTTGGCTTATGCGTAGGGGTCTTCAAATTTCTTGGCGAGTTCTTCGATGTTCTCCGGCGGCCAGCTGTCCAGCTGCATGCCGAAGCGCAGGTTCATGGAGCCGAGAACTTCCTTGATTTCGTTCAATGACTTGCGGCCGAAGTTCGGGGTTTTCAGCATTTCGGCCTCGGTTTTTTGAACCAGGTCGCCAATATAAACGATGTTGTCGTTTTTCAGGCAGTTTGCCGAACGTACGGAAAGCTCCAGCTCGTCCACCTTTTTCAGGAGGTACGGGTTGATGGACGGGGAATCGCTCTCGGCGCCACGGCTCGGGGCTTCGTCCTTCAGGTCGAAATTGATGAACAGCGTCAGCTGGTCCTGGATGATTTTGGCGGCGAAGGCCAGGGCATCTTCCGGGGAAACGGTGCCGTTGGTCTCGACTTCCAGGGTCAGTTTGTCATAGTCGGTCACCTGGCCAACGCGGGCGTTTTCTACTTTGTAGGTCACGCGCTTGACGGGGCTGAAAAGGGAATCAACCGGGATAACGCCGATCGGGGCATCTTCCTGGCGGTTCTGGTAAGCAGGCAGGTAGCCTTTGCCAACGCCGATGGTCAGGTCCACATTCAGCTTGGCGCCTTTGTCGAGGTGGCAGATCACCATGTCCTTGTTAATGATTTCCAGATCGGCCGGGCATTGAATCATGGCGGCGGTCACCACGCAGGGGCCCTCGGCGCGGATGCTGGCCTTGGAACCTTCCGAACGGTGGGAACGGATGGCCAGTTGCTTGATGTTGAGGATGATGTCGGTCACGTCTTCGCGCACGCCTTCAACGGAGCTGAACTCGTGCAGAACGCCTTCGATCTTCACGCTGGTGACGGCCGCACCCTGAAGGGAAGAAAGCAGCACGCGGCGAAGCGCGTTGCCAAGGGTCGTGCCGAAGCCACGCTCAAGCGGTTCAGCCTGGAAGGTGGCGTGCAGCTTGCCATCTTTGGTTTTCTGCACATCGAGCTTGGTCGGCTTAATCAATTCTTTCCAGTTGCGGCTGATCACGGATGGAACCTCTTGGTGATGCGTTGGAGAAGGTCGAAAAAGGAGTTAATTACACGCGGCGACGCTTGGGAGCGCGGCAGCCATTGTGCGGAATCGGGGTGATGTCCTTGATGGCGGTGATGCTGTGACCGATGGCCTGCAGCGCGCGCAGCGCGGATTCACGGCCTGAACCGGGGCCCTTTACCAGCACGGAAACGGTCTGGAGGCCGTGTTCCTGAGCGGAGCGGCCGGCCTTCTCAGCAGCGACCTGCGCGGCATAGGGCGTGGATTTGCGGGAGCCTTTGAAACCATTGGCACCAGAAGAAGACCAGGAGATCACGTTGCCCTGAAGATCGGTGATCGTGATCATGGTGTTGTTGAAGCTCGCATTCACATGCGCCACACCGGTGGAGATGTTCTTCTTATCCTTACGCTTAACGCGAGCGGTGTTGTCTTTGCTGTTCATGGTTAAGACCTATGCTGAATCAATTACTTGGTGACTTTTTTCTTGCCGGCGATGGCGACCGCTTTGCCCTTGCGGGTGCGGGCGTTGCTGCTGGTGCGCTGACCGCGAACCGGCAGGCCGCGGCGATGACGCAGGCCACGGTAGCAGCCAAGGTCCATCAGACGCTTGATGTTCATGGCCACCATGCGGCGGACATCCCCTTCCACCATGTAGTCGCGGTCGATGATTTCGCGCAGTTTGATGACCTCACCCTCGGTCAGGTCCTTCACGCGCTTGTCGGCGCTGATGGCTGCTTTGCCAAGAATCTCATGGGATTTGGCAAGGCCAATGCCATGAATGTAGGTGAGCGCGATTTCAACGCGTTTTTGGGTCGGAATGTTTACACCGGCAATACGTGCCACAGATAATCTCCATATTCTGTTTGCTAACCCTAGCATTTCCGCCACGCGCGGCGCGGCTGGAGGCACGGGTGCACCCTTTAAAGAGGGTGCATCATAGGAAGAAAGTTCGCCTTGTCAACGATTCTTTAGGGGTTTTTTATGGTTTTTCACATGCGGGCTTTTCACGGGATTTTTCGCCCGGAAAGGCCGTTGCCCCAGTCCCATTTGGCATTCGCGCCGCCATTTGCTGAAAAGCGGCGGATTTCCTTTAAATGCGACTCGGCTGGGACATGATGATTTTGCGGATGGAGGCGGTGACGTCTTCCATGGGGGCCATGCCGTCCACGGAAACCAGCAGCCCCTTTTTCTTATAGTAAGGGAGCAACGGAGCCGTCTGCGCATGGTAGGCCTTCAGGCGCTTGGCAACGGTCTCGGCATTGTCGTCCGCCCGGCGGGAGAACTCGGCGCTACCGCAGGCATCGCATATGCCCGATGCCTTGGTCGGCTTGAAATGATCATGATAGCCTGCCCCGCATTTGGCGCAGCTGAAACGGCCTGAAATACGGTCCACCAGGATTTTATCGTCCACGGCCAGTTCAATGACGAAATCGAGGGATTTCTTTTCCTTCGCAAGCATCTCATCCAGCGCGGCAGCCTGCCCTTCCGTGCGGGGAAAGCCATCAAGCGTGAAGCCGTTGCCGCAATCGGGCTTCTGGATGCGCGCGCGGATCATGTCGATCATGATGTCGTCGGGCACCAGTTCGCCGCGGCTCATGATGGCCTGAAGCTTGGAACCGATGGCAGAGCCGCTGGCCACCTCCGCCCGCAGCATGTCGCCGGTGGAGAGCTTGGCCATGCCGTAATGCTCGGTCAGCATGTCCGCCTGGGTGCCTTTGCCCGCACCCGGAGGGCCTAGCAGAATGATGTTCACGCTTTCTGCCTCTTGGTGACAAGGCGGGATTTTTTGATGAGCCCCTCATACTGATGGGCGAACATGTGCGACTGGATTTGCGTCACCGTGTCGATGGTGACATTGACCACGATCAGAAGACTGGTGCCGCCCAGATAGAAAGGCACGGAATATTTGGCGATCAGCACCTCGGGAATTACGCAGACGATGGAAATATACGCCGCGCCGATCACCGTCAGGCGGGTGAGTACGTAATCCAGGTAATCCGCGGTGTTCTGGCCGGGGCGGATGCCAGGTACGAAACCGCCGTTTTTCTTGAGGTTTTCCGCCGTATCCTTGGGGTTGAACACCACGGCCGTGTAGAAGAAGCAGAAGAACACAATGGCTGCCACATACAACAGAATGTAAAGCGGCTGGCCATGGCCCAGATGGGCGGAGACCGCGCGCAGCCATTCCGGCCCCTTGCCCGCGTTGAAGTTGGCGATGGTGAGCGGGAACAGCAGCAGCGAACCGGCAAAAATCGGCGGAATCACGCCTGCGGTGTTCAGCTTCAGCGGCAGGTGCGTGGCTTCGCCACCGGTCATTTTATTGCCAATCTGGCGTTTCGGGTATTGCACCAGGATGCGGCGCTGGGCGCGCTCCACAAACACGATCAGGATGATCAGGCCGGCAGCCAGCGCAAGCACGGCCAGCACCAGCTCAATCGGAAAAGCCCCTCGCCTGCCGAGTTCGAACATGTTGCCGAGCGCGTTGGGAAGGTTGGCCACGATACCGGTGAAAATGATGAGCGACGTGCCGTTGCCGATGCCGCGCGAGGTGATTTGCTCACCCAGCCAGAGCAGGAACATGGTGCCGCCGCAGAGCGTAATGGCGGTGGTGACGCGGAAGAACAACCCCGCATCCATCACCAGCGGCCCGCTGGCGCCCTGCATGCCTTCCAGTCCGACAGAGATGCCGTAGCCCTGCACCAGAGCCAACATGACGGCGAAATAACGTGTATACTGGTTGATTTTGCGTCTTCCTACTTCGCCTTCCTTCTTCATCTGCTCCAGGCTTTTGAAGACACCGGTCATCAATTGCATAACAATGGAGGCGGTAATGTAGGGCATGACGTTGAGGGCAAAGATGGTCATACGCTGAAGCGCGCCACCGGCGAGCATGTTGAACATGCCGAGAACACCCTGGGAATGCTGGCTGAACACCTCTTTCAGCACCACGGGATCGATGCCGGGAAGCGGAATGTAGGTGCCGATGCGGTAAACGATGAGGGCGCCAAGTACAAACCAGAGGCGGTTCTTGAGTTCGGTGGCCTTGGCAAAACTGCCCATGCTGAAATTTCGTGCCAGTTTCTCGGCGGCGGATGCCATTCTTTTCTCCGTCATGAATAGGCGTATGGGCATTACCCCATGAAACGCCGAAATGTTGTAGTGGCTCTAACCCGCCATCACAATAGATTTTGTAATGGTGAGCAAAAGATAGGCCAAAAAAAAATGGCTTCCAAGAACTGGAAGCCATTTTCTGGTCAGTCATTCATCGGTTAAGCAGCTTTTTCAGCCTTGGCCGGAACTTCAACGGAACCGCCAGCTTTTTTCACCGCTTCGATGGCAGCAGCGGAAGCCGCGTCGATTTTCAGCGTGATTTTGTCGTTCAGCTTGCCTTTGGCGAGCAGTTTAACGCCATCAAGCTTACGGCGGATGATGCCTTTTTCGACGAGCGCGTCGCTGGTGACGGTTTCACCGGCTTTCAGCTTGCCGCTGTCGATGAAGCGCTGGATGTCAGCCAGGTTGATCACGGCGTATTCCACCGGGTTCATGCTGGTGAAGCCGCGCTTCGGCAGACGACGGTACAGCGGCATCTGGCCGCCTTCAAAGCCTTTGATGGCCACGCCGGTACGAGATTTCTGGCCTTTTACGCCGCGTCCGCCGGTTTTGCCTTTGCCGCTACCGATACCGCGACCGACGCGGATTTTGCCTTTGCGGGCGCCGGGGTTATCGGCCAGTTGATTCAAACGCATGGATTCCTCCTAAAGTGGGGTGGCAGTTAGCCGACCACCTTCACCAGATGTTGCAGTTTCGCGATCATGCCACGAACGGCAGGTGTATCCTGAAGTTCGTTTTCACGATGCAGTTTGTTGAGGCCGAGGCCGATCAGCGTGGCGCGCTGGTCCTGGGTGCGGCCAATGGGGCTTGCAACCTGGCGCACCTTGATCATTTTGCCACCGGCAGCCTTGTAAGCGGCCGTTTTTGCCTTGGCTACGCGCACAGGCTTGTTGGATGCCTTGGCGGGTTTGGCTTTGGCCGGAGCGGCTTTTTTAGCAGCAGGCGCAGCCTTGGGGGCAGCGGCTTTTGCTTCATCCTTCGGGGCAGCCGCTTTTTTAGCGGGGGCCTTTTTGGTTTCGGTTGCCTTCGGGGCAGCTTCTTTTGCCGGAGTCATGACCTATATCCTTCGTGCCACTATGCTTGTTGGGCTTCTTGTTCAACGGCGGCTTCATCCACGGCCTTACCGAATGCGGTTTCGCGACGGCCGATGATTTCACCGATTTTCTTACCGCGTTTGCCGGCGATGGCACGCGGGGAGCGCACGTCCTGCAGGGCATGAAAGGTTGCCTTGATCAGGTTGTGCGGGTTGGAAGAACCGGTCGATTTGGCTACCACGTCCTGAATGCCGAGGGCTTCGAACACAGCGCGCATCGGGCCGCCGGCGATGATGCCCGTACCGGCCGGGGCCGAACGCATCACGATTTTACCGGAGCCGTAGTGGCCGCGGATATCATGGTGAATGGTGCGACCTTCGCGCAGCGGCACGCGAATCATGGTGCGTTTGGCGGAGTCGGTCGCTTTCTTCACGGCATCGGGCACCTCTTTGGCTTTGCCGGTGCCGAAACCGACACGGCCTTTGCCATCACCCACCACCACGAGAGCGGCGAAGCCGAAACGACGGCCACCTTTCACCACTTTAGCTACACGATTTACCGCAACCAAGCGGTCGATCATGTCGCTTTCCTCGCGAGCGGGACGCTCTTTACCACCGGGACGAGCCATATTCTTTATCCTTCCTAGAATTTCAAGCCGTGTTCACGAGCCGCTTCGGCCAGAGCCTTCACGCGGCCGTGATAGTTGTAACCACCACGGTCGAATGCAACATTTTCCACTTTCGCCTTCTTGGCGCGCTCGGCGATCAGTTTGCCGACTGCGGCCGCTGCGTCCTTGTTGCCGCCGTTTTTCACAGCAGAAGCAAGTTCCTTATCCAGCGAGGAAGCGGATACGATGGTTTTACCTTCGGCATCATCGATGATCTGGGCATAGATGTGCTGGTTGGAACGGAAAACGCTCAGACGCTTGCGCTCGCCCAGGGTTTGCTTCACCCGGTAGCGGACACGGCGTTGGCGACGTTCAAAAAGATTTGCTGCGTGCGTCATATCCAACCTACTTCTTCTTGCCTTCTTTCATATTGATATATTCGCCATCGTAGCGAACACCCTTGCCTTTGTAAGGCTCCGGCGGACGCAGCGAGCGAATTTCAGCGGCAATCTGGCCGACTTTCTCTTTGTCGGAACCGGAAATCACCAGCGTGGTCGGCTTTTCGGCCACGATCTTGATACCCTGAGGAATGCCGAAGCGTACTTCATGGCTGTAACCAAGCGTAAGGTTCAGGATATCGCCCTGAACGGCGGCACGGTAACCCACGCCAAGAATTTCCAGGCGCTTTTCGTATCCTTTGCTGACACCCTGAACCAGGTTGTTGACGATGGCGCGGCTCATGCCCCACATGGCGCGGGCTTCGCGGCTTTCGTCAGCCGGTTTCACGGTCAGTTTTTTATCCGCGAACTCGACTTTCACCAGGCGGTGCAGCTTCGTGTTCAGTTTACCCAGCTTGCCGGACACATTCAGGTCCTGGCCGGAAAGCTCGACATTGACCCCTTCGGGTACTTCAATTGGCAGTTTACCAAGGCGTGACATGATGAGCTCTCCTTAGAATACGCTGCAGAGAACTTCGCCGCCGACATTCTGCACACGGGCCTGGTAGTCGGACATCACACCTTTGGAGGTGGACACGACACAGATGCCAAGGCCGTTGTGGATGCGGGGCAGTTCGCTGGCGCCATAATACATGCGGCTGCCCGGCTTGGACAGGCGGGTGATGCGGCTGATCACCGGTTCGCCATCGTGATATTTCAGGTCGATCACGATGTTGCGCTTGTTATCTTGTTCTTCCACGCGGAAGTCGCGGATGTAGCCTTCGTCTTTCAGCACGTTCAGCACGTTGATGGACAGTTTGGAGCTCGGGGCTTCCACCACTGCCAGTTTGGCGCGCTGACCATTGCGAACACGCGAAAGCATATCGGCTAATGGATCGGACATGGTCATGTTATTACATTCCTTTTGTTATTGATGTAAGCGCTTACCAGCTGGCTTTGATGACACCTGGCAGTTCGCCTCGGGATGCCAGATCGCGGAGCGCAATACGCGACATGCGCAGCTTGCGATAAAACCCGCGGGGGCGGCCCGATAGCTCGCAGCGGTTGCGCACGCGGTTTTTAGCACTGTTGCGCGGCAATTCTGCAAGTTTCACCTGAGCGGCAAAACGGTCTTCGAATGAGGTCTGCTTATCCATGATGGTGGCTTTAAGCGCTTTACGGCGTGCCAGAAACTGTTTGGACAGTTTCACGCGGCGCTTGTTTTTTTCCATCGAGCTGAGCTTGGCCATGTCGAATCCTAATTAAGCTGCTTTGTTTTGTTTAATAAAGGGAAAGCCGAAACCTTCAAGAAGATCTTTCGCTTCCTTGTCGGTGGCGGCGGTGGTGCAGAAGGTAATGTCCATACCACGCACTTTTTCCACTTTGTCGTAATTGATCTCCGGGAACACGATGTGTTCCTTGAGACCGAGGGTGTAATTGCCCTGCCCGTCGAAGCTGCGATCCGAAATACCACGGAAGTCGCGGATACGGGGCATGGCCATCGTCACCAGGCGGTCCATGAATTCATACATTTGTGCGCCGCGCAGCGTGACTTTGGCACCGATGGGCAGACCTTCGCGGATTTTGAAGCCGGCGATGGCCTTCTTGGCGCGGGTGATGACCGGCTTCTGACCGGCAATCAGGCCCAGCTCGTTGGCTGCGGCTTCCACGGATTTGGAGCTGGCCACGCCGTCACGGCCTACGCCCATGTTGATGACCACTTTGGTCATTTTGGGCATTTGCATCACGTTCTGGTAATTGTACTTCTTCTGCATCTCCGGACGGATGGTGCTGTTGTACAGTTCCTTGAAACGCGGCGTGTAATTTTCTTGCTTAGCGGCCATACGGCTCTCCTAACCTTCTACTTGTCGAGTACTTCGCCAGAATCCTTGGCGAAGCGTACTTTGCGGCCATCCCCCAGGAGCTTGAAACCAACGCGGGTCGGTTTGTCGCTTTTGGGATCGACGATCGCGATGTTGGAAATCTGCAGCGGGGCTTCTTTCTCAATAATGCCACCAGCGGACAGCATGGACGGCTTGGTGTGACGCTTGATGCGATTCACACCGGCAACCACCACGCGGTTTTCGGTCGGCAGAACCTTGACGACTTCGCCACGCTTGCCTTTGTCGCGGCCGGTCAGAACCTGAACCCGATCGCCCTTTTTAATCTTAGCGGCCATGATTACAGCACCTCCGGAGCCAGCGAGATGATTTTGGTGAATTTCTTGGCGCGGAGCTCGCGGGTCACCGGGCCGAAGATACGGGTGCCGATCGGCTCGCCCTGCTTGTTGATGAGCACGGCGGCGTTGCGGTCAAAACGGATGGCGGTGCCGTCGATGCGGTTCACTTCCTTTTTGGTGCGAACCACCACGGCGCGGTACACATCGCCTTTTTTCACCTTGCCCCGCGGAATGGCATCCTTGATGGACACGACGATGATGTCGCCCACCGATGCAACGCGGCGCTTGGAACCACCCAGCACCTTGATGCACATCACGCTGCGAGCGCCGGTATTGTCGGCTACATCGAGGCGGGTTTGCATTTGAATCATGACTTACTCCAGTACAAGCTTTTCAGGCTCTAATTACTTTTTCTTCGGCTTAGGCTGTGCTGCTTCGGCCGCTTGTTCATACACCACGTGCCAGCGCTTCAGGCGGGAAATCGGCGCGCTTTCAATGATGCGCACGTCATCGCCCTTCTTGAAACGGTTTTCCGGATCATGGGCATGGTATTTCTTCGAAAGACGGATCGTCTTGTGATAGATGGGGTGCTTGATCTGGCGCTCCACGCTGACCACGACGGTCTTGTCGTTGGCATCGCTCACCACTACACCTTGTAATAGACGCTTTGGCATCGTTAACCCCTAGGCTTTCTTTTTCTCGTTGATCACGGTCAGTATCCTGGCCGCATCACGACGCACCTGACGGGCGCGCACCGTGTTTTTCAGTTCACCGGAGGCAGCCTGGAAACGCAGGTTGAACGCCTCTTTACGCAATTGCTTCAAAAGGTCAAGCAATTGGTCGGCAGTTTTGGTACGAAGTTCCTGAGCTTCCATCTTACACCTCACCGGTATGAATGCGGCTGATGAATTTGGTCTTCACCGGCAGCTTGGCGGAAGCGAGCTCAAACGCCTCGCGGGCGATCTCTTCGCTAACACCTTCAAGTTCAAACAAAATACGGCCAGCTTTAACACGAGCTGCCCAATATTCCGGCGTACCCTTACCGCTACCCATGCGCACTTCGGCGGGCTTTTGGGAAATGGGAACATCCGGAAAAATACGGATCCAGAGACGGCCGACGCGCTTCATGTGGCGGCTGATCGTGCGGCGGCAAGCCTCGATCTGGCGCGCGGTGATGCGCTCGGTTTCCATGGCTTTGAGGCCGTAGGAGCCGAAATTCAGAGCGGAACCGCCTTTGGCCAGGCCGTGAATGCGGCCTTTATGGGCTTTGCGGTATTTGGTGCGTTTTGGCTGTAACATGACTCAGTTTCCTATTGGCGCAGCGATTGCTGTTCAAAGGCTTTGCGTTCTTGCGCCATCGGGTCATGGCCGAAGATCTCACCTTTGTAGATCCAGACCTTTACCCCAATGGTGCCGTAGGTGGTTTCAGCGCGGGCGGTGCCGTAGTCAATGTCGGCGCGCAGCGTGTGCAGCGGAACCTGACCTTCACGGTACCATTCCAGGCGGGCGATCTCAGCACCAGCCAGACGGCCGGAGCAGTTCACGCGAATCCCTTTGGCGCCCAGACGCATAGCAGACTGGGTGGCGCGCTTCATAGCGCGACGGAAGGAAACGCGACGCTCGAGCTGTTGAGCAATGGATTCGGCCACCAGGGTCGCATCCAGCTCAGGCTTGCGCACTTCCACGATGTTCAGGTGAACTTCGTTTTTGGTGAACTTGCCGAGGTCCTTCTTGATCTTGTCGATATCGGCGCCTTTTTTGCCGATCACCACACCCGGACGGGCGGAGTGGATCGTCACCACGGCCTTTTTGGACGTGCGCTCGATCACGACGCGGGCAACACCGGCACTTTTGAGGTGCTTTTTGATGTAGCCCTTCATTTTCAGATCCTCATGGAGAGAATCCGCGTATTCACGGTCAGCGAACCAGCGGGAATCCGCGGTGCGGTTGATACCGATGCGCAAGCCAATGGGATTGACCTTCTGACCCATTATGCCGTCTCCTCTTTCACTTCGCGGACCACGATGGTCATGTTGCTGAATGGCTTAAGAATGCGTGCACCACGGCCACGGGCGCGAGCGTGGAAACGCTTCATCACCAGGGCTTTGCCAACGTAAGCTTCGGAAACAATCAGGTTATCCACGTCGAGATTGTGATTGTTTTCAGCGTTGGCAACTGCGGACTGCAGCAGTTTTTTGACGTCGCTGGCTGCGTGCTTTTGCAGGAAGGTGAGCTGGGCCAGCGCGTTGCTTACATGCATGCCGCGGATCATCTGCGCCACAAGGTTGAGCTTGCGGGGACTGATGCGGTTCATGTTCAGCACGGCGCGCGCTTCATTAGCGGCCAGGCTGCGGGGTGTTGCTTGTTTACCCATCGCGTTTCTCCTTACTTGCGCACGGCTTTTTTGTCACCGCCGTGGCCATGGAAGGTACGCGTGGGTGAAAACTCACCCAGCTTGTGCCCAACCATTTCCTCGGTCACGAGGACGGGAACAAATTTTTGACCGTTATACACGCCGAACGTCACGCCCACGAATTGCGGGAGGATGGTCGAACGGCGCGACCAGGTTTTAACAACCGTGTTTTTACCCGAACTACGTACGGTTTCTGCCTTCTTCAGCAGATAACCATCAACAAACGGGCCTTTCCAAACCGAGCGAGGCATACTTAACCCTTCAGACCATGGCGGTTGCGAACAATATACTTACGGGTGGACTTATTGGTACGCGTCTTGTTACCTTTGGTCCCTTTACCCCAGGGCGTCACCGGATGGCGACCACCGGAGGTGCGGCCTTCACCGCCACCATGCGGGTGATCGACCGGGTTCATGGCCACGCCGCGCACCGTCGGGCGAACGCCCAGCCAGCGGCTGCGACCAGCCTTGCCCCATACTTCGTTCTGGTTGTCCGGGTTGGACACGGCGCCAATGCTTGCGTAGCATTCGCCGCGTACCGTGCGGAGCTCGCCGGAGCGAAGTTTCAGCATCACATAACCGGCATCTTTACCGGCCACTTGAGCATAAGCGCCGGCAGCGCGGGCCATTTGGCCGCCTTTGCCGATTTTCAGCTCAACGTTATGAACCAAGGTGCCCACCGGAATGCGCTGCAGCGGCAAAGCATTGCCCGGCTTGATGTCGGCATCGTTACCGGCCATCACTTTGTCGCCAATGGCAAGGCGCTGCGGGGCCAGAATATAGGCCTGCTCGCCATCCTTATAGGTTACCAGGGCGATGAAAGCGGTACGGTTGGGATCGTATTCAATGCGCTCCACCGTGCCTTCCACATCGCGCTTGGCGCGCTTGAAATCCACCAGACGGTAACGCTGCTTGTGACCGCCACCGATATGGCGCGTGGTGATACGGCCATTGTTGTTGCGGCCGCCGGTTTTGCGCTTACCTTCGGTCAGTTCTTTTACCGGAGCCCCTTTCCACAGTTCGGCGCGGTCGATGAGGACCAGCTGACGCTGCGCGGGGGTGGTTGGGTTGTATTGCTTCAAGGCCATGGTTAGACTCCCACTGCCATATCAATGGTTTGACCTTCCTGGAGCGTGATGATCGCCTTTTTGCGATCGCTGCGCTTGCCAAGACGGCCACGGAAACGCTTGGTTTTACCTTGCGTGCGGATGGTATTGACGGATTCGACCTTCACTTTGAAGAGCTCTTCCACCGCTTTTTTGATTTCCGGCTTGGAAGCATCGATAGATACTTCAAACACCACCTTGTTTTCCGCGGACAGGACCGTGGATTTCTCGGTGATCACCGGGCGACGAACAATGTCGTATGCTTTGAGCAGGCTCATTATTGCAGCCTTTCTTCAAGAAGTTGCACGGCCTCTTTGGTCAGCACCAGGTTGTCATGGCGCAGGATGTCGTAGACGTTGGCGCCGATCTGGGGCAACACGTCAACGGAAACCAGGTTGGCAACGGATTTTTTGAAGCCTTCGTTCACCGCATTGCCATCCACGAAGAGAACAGAGGAAACGCCCAGCTGGGTCAGCTTCTGCTTCATTTCGGCGGTTTTCGGCTTGTCGAAGCTCAGGCTGTCAACAATCATCAGTTCACCGGCGGCGGCTTTCACGGACAGGGCCGTCTTCAGCGCCAGTTTGCGGACTTTTTTCGGCAGATCGATGGCATGGGAACGCACAACCGGACCAAAAATCGTGGCACCGCCGCGGAACTGAGCGGAACGGAGCGAACCCTGACGGGCGCGGCCACCACCTTTTTGCTTAAACGGCTTAGCTTTACGGCCGCTGATTTCGCTGATGGTCTTGGTCTTGTGGGTGCCTTGACGAGCCTTGGCGCGCTGGTATTCCACCATGCGCTGCAGGATGTCGGCACGCTCAGGCAGACCGAAAACGGCATCATTCAGCTCGATTTCGCCAGCGGCTTTGTTCTCTAGGGTAACAACCTTGACTTTCATGGTTATTCACCTTTCCCTTCGCTGTCAGCCGGGGCTGCGGCTTCCGCCGGAGCTTCGGTCGACTCGTTTTTCACTTCCTCAGCCTTGGCTTCAGCAGCTTTGGCGGATTCATTTTTCTTAAGCTGTGCGGGGTACGGCGCATTGCCAGGCAGCGCGCGCTTTACAGCGTCCTTCACCACCAGCAGCGTACCTTCGGCACCCGGAACGGAACCGCGCACCACGATCAGGCCGCGTTCGTCATCCGTGGAAACCACGCGCAGGTTTTGCTGCGTGATGATTTCGTTGCCATAATGGCCGGCCATTTTCTTGCCTTTGAAGGTACGGCCCGGATCCTGACGCTGACCGGTAGAACCGTGCGAGCGGTGGGAGATGGATACGCCGTGGCTGGCTTCAAGACCGCGGAAATTGTGACGCTTCATAACGCCCGCAAAACCCCGACCTTTGATGATGCCCTGCACGTCAATATATTGACCGGGAGCGAAATGGCTCGGGAGGATTTCGGCACCAACCGGCAGAACCGCGTTCTCGCTGACCGTGAAGGTCACGAGGCGGGTTTTCGGCTCGACACCGGCTTTAGCGAAATGACCACGCAGCGCTTTGCTGGTATTTTTCGCTTTGGCCTTGCCAACGCCAACCTGCACCTGGAACTTGCCAGAAACGGCTTCCTTGCCGGCTTGCACCACCTGGGCGCTCTCAACCTGGAGAAGCGTCACGGGGATGTGCTCACCCTTTTCATTGAATACGCGGGTCATGCCCAGCTTTTTTGCGATCAGACCGGTCCTCATGCTGCGACTCCACCAGCAAGCTTGATTTCAACCGCAACACCGGCAGCCAGGTCGAGCTTCATCAGCGCGTCCACGGTCTGTGGGGTCGGGTTAACAATATCAATGAGACGCTTATGGGTACGGATCTCGAACTGCTCGCGTGACTTTTTGTCAATGTGAGGAGAGCGGTTGACCGTGAAGCGTTGAATGTTGCGCGGCAGCGGGATCGGGCCACGAACCTGGGCTCCCGTGCGCTTAGCCGTATTGACAATCTGTGACGTGGACTGATCCAGCACACGATGGTCAAAGGCTTTAAGCCGAATACGAATACGTTGGCCTTCCATACTTTCCTCTTCACGCTTTCAAACAGCGGGTAGTGTTAGGCGGTAGTGTCGCCCTGCCATTTTCCCCTGAGTTATCCTAGGGATTTCCTCAGGGGGTAGCGGCAGGGCGCGTAGACATAGCAGAAAAAATCGGTCGTTCAACCAAAATTTAGCGTTTTTTTATTTACGCCGCGATTTTGGACACGACGCCTGCGCCGACGGTGCGGCCGCCTTCGCGGATGGCGAAGCGGAGGCCTTCATCCATGGCGATCGGAGCGATCAGCTCGACCGAGATACGGATGTTGTCGCCAGGCATGACCATCTCCGTGCCAGCCGGAAGCGTCACGGTGCCCGTCACGTCGGTGGTGCGGAAGTAGAACTGCGGACGGTAGTTGTTGAAGAACGGCGTATGACGGCCACCTTCTTCTTTCGTCAGCACGTAAACTTCGGCTTCGAACTTGGTGTGCGGCTTGATGGTGCCCGGCTTGGCCAGAACCTGACCGCGCATCACTTCCTCACGCTTCGTACCGCGGAGCAGAATGCCCACGTTGTCGCCAGCGCGGCCTTCGTCCAGCAGTTTGCGGAACATTTCAACGCCCGTGCAGGTCGTTTTGATGGTGTCTTGCAGACCGACGATCTCGATCTCCTCGCCCACTTTCACGATGCCCTGCTCAACGCGGCCGGTAACCACCGTACCGCGGCCGGCGATGGAGAATACGTCCTCAATCGGCATCAGGAACGGCTTGTCCAGAACGCGCTCAGGCTGCGGGATGTATGCATCCACTTCAGCCATCAGCTTCAGGATGGCGTTCTCGCCCAGATCCGGGTTCTTGTCTTCCAGAGCGCACAGCGCGGAACCGCGAACGATGGGGATCTTGTCGCCGGGGAACTGGTAGGAAGACAGAAGTTCGCGAACTTCCAGCTCAACCAGATCCAGCAGCTCAGGATCGTCCACCATGTCGGCCTTGTTCAGGAACACAACGATAGCAGGGACGCCAACCTGGCGGGCCAGAAGAATGTGCTCGCGCGTCTGCGGCATCGGGCCGTCAGCAGCGGACACAACCAAAATCGCGCCATCCATCTGAGCCGCACCGGTGATCATGTTCTTCACATAATCCGCGTGGCCAGGGCAATCCACGTGAGCATAGTGACGGTTGGCCGTCTCATATTCAACGTGAGCCGTCGAAATCGTAATACCACGGGCCTTCTCTTCCGGCGCCTTGTCAATCTCATCATAGGCCGTGTATTTCGCACCGCCAGCCTTGGCCAGCGTCTTCGTAATCGCAGCCGTCAACGACGTCTTGCCATGGTCAACGTGACCAATCGTCCCAATGTTTACGTGCGGCTTATTCCGCTCAAACTTCTCTTTTGACAT